>JANNJZ010000143.1:0-14316 GCA_031396065.1 Pyrinomonadaceae bacterium
GAACCGAAGCGGCGGCGGTATTCGGGAGAGAGCAGGAACGAACGGACCATCTCAGCCGTAATGAAGTCGCCGTAGAAATTCAGCTTGGCCAGCCAGAAATTGAACCCGGCCGTGTCCTCATTCCGGCGCATGTAGCCGAAGTATTCCATCTGTACAAATGAGGGATTGAATTGCGTATCGAAGAACGCCTTTCCATAAACAGCAATCACCTCGACCTGCCCTTCTGAGATCACCCGCGTCCCATTGACCACCTTGTGCAAAACGGAGGCCCGCGTCTCCGTGGCCCCATTGAGTGCGTTGACGAGTGCTTGCCGGTCGGCGCTGCTGACGCTGGTGCCGGTGGTTAGGAATAGTTTGTCGACGTAACCCTGGTTGGTGAGAGCGCCGTAGCTATTCACGAACTCAGGACGCTGCACAAACTCGGTCAGGTACTGGGCCCGATTCGCTTCAATGACCGGGCCGGAGATCGCACCGCCGACAATGATGCCGTTGACGAGTTGCGGCACGTCGCGCATGAACTCGAGGAAGGTGGGTCTGCGGTTAAGGCTCCCTTTGTAGACACCATAGATGTAAGAGCCGGTGTATTGGAACTCGGGTGAAAGGAAGAAGGCCCCGCTGGTCGTCTCTCGTTGTTTGTCCAGGCACTGCTCGACGGTTTGTCCGGCCGGACGACGAGCGGGGTCGTTGCACTTGGCGATGTTGTCAGTCCAGAAATCCCAGCCCGCCTGGTCGGGTTCTCGATTGAGGAAGTCGTGGTAATGCTGGCGGACAAAGTTTCGGGCGTCGTCGATGGCATTGGTCGACGGTTCAGTTGCGTCGTCGTTGATTTGCAGCATCGCCGTGCTTTGATTGCCGAGGATGGCGCTATTGGTAGGATTGCTTAAGGTGAGCGGCGCAAACTCCGAGCCTTCGACGTAAGAGTCCTGGGTCAAAAGCACGATGAACGATTTGGTAGTTTCACCAGCTGCAAAGCGCAGAGTGCCGACAGCGGTGTTGAAGTCACATTTCGAAAGCGCGACGGAGTTGACCGCGCCACACAAAGCCACCGCCTGCGCTTCATCCGGGATGACATCGGAGTTGTCGCTGGTGGTGTAGCCAACGGCCACGGCAGTTGAAGTATCTCCTGAACGCGTGACGTTAACATTGACGAAGCCGGCGCTTTCAGAAACTGCAAAGTTTGATTGACTAAACTGTATCGTCGCAGGTGACGGAGACGGCGATGGTGAAGGGGACGGCGATGCCGTGTCACTTAACTTGAAGATAAACGCGTCCTGGCCGCCTGCGTTCGTAGCCTGGAAGGCGGTGAGTGTTGGTAAGTTCGGCGAATCGGTCACTCCCGCGACGTAAGCGCTGCCGAGGCTGTCGAGTGCAATAGCGTTTCCTCGATCCAGACCACTGCCGCCGAGGAAGGAGGAGAAGATCAGGGCCGATCCCGCTGGGTTTAGCTTGGTCACGAAGGCGTCACCAACGCCGCCGCCGTAGGTGCCTTGAATTGGGTTGGCCATAGGAAAGTCGGTCGAGGCAGTGCCGCCCGCGATCTGAGCGTTGGCCGAGGAGTCCACCGCGATGTCGTTCCCCGCCTCTCCGCCTGAGCCCCCGAGGTAGGTCGAATAAACGAAGGCCGAGCCAGCCGGGTTGAGCTTCGTCACGAAGGTGTCTGAGGTTCCGCCGAGTGTACTGTCGAAGGCGTTAGCGATGGGAAAGTTCGTCGAAGAGGTGCTACCGGTAACGTAAGCGTTGCCGGATGAATCCACGGTGATGTCCTGTGGGGTGTCGCCCTCGCTGCCGCCGAGGTAGGTCGAATAAACGAGCGCGTTTCCGGTGGCATTAATCTTCGCGACGTAGGCGTCGCCGTCCGCGCCGCCACCGAACGTGCTCTGGATGGCGTTGGCTGTAGGGAAGTCGGTCGAGATCGTCGGCCCGGTGATGTAAGCGTTGTTTGATGCGTCTAACGCGATACCAAAGGCAGCATCGAAACCATTGCCGCCTCCTCCGCCGAGATAAGTTGAATAGACGAGGGCCGATCCTGCCGGGTTAAACTTCATTATGAAGGCGTCGCTGCCGCCGCCCCTGAACGTGGCCTGGATCGGATTGACTGTGGCGAAATTCGACGAAGTGGTACGCCCCGCGACGTATGCGCTGCCGGAGGAATCCACCGCGACGCTGGCGGCCGAGTCGAAGGTGTCGCCGCCGATGTAGGTGGAATAGACGAGTGCCGAGCCGGCCGCGTTGAGCTTCGTCAGGAAGCCTTCAAAAAGGCCGCCACCGAACGTACCCTGCAAAGCGTTCGCCGTGGGGAAGTCTGTCGAACGAGTTTCACCGGCGACGTATGCGTTACCGGCGGAGTCTATTGCGATCCCCGTACAAACGTCGTTGCCGGAAAGGTTGATTGAATTGCCGGTTCCACCGAGGTAGGTGGAATAGACGAGCGCTGTGCCGGCCGGGTTTAGCTTCGCCACGAAAGCGTCGCGGTCCGATGCGGTGTTGCCGACGTTAAATGTGGAATCGAAGGCATTGGCAGTGGGGAAGTTTGTCGAACTAGTCTCGCCGCAAATGTAAGCGTTGCCCGCGGAGTCAACTGTGATGTCGCGAACCGAATCATTACCGGTGCCGCCGAGATAGGTCGAATAAACGAACACGGGATCGACCACAAGCGGCACGTTGCGGTCATACTCTCCAACCTCGAACCCAACCCGCCCGTCCGCGCCGACGGCATAGCTGCCCTCGACCACCCGCCGCACTCCGCCAATTTCCTGGTAAACGAAGGGCTTCGGCTGCCGCATCAAGGTGTTGCTAACGCTAAGCAGCAGATCGCCCGCCGCGTCCACTTCGACTTTGTCCGCGCCTTCGAACCGAAGTTTGACATCGCGCGCGTCGCTGCCGGGCGCTATGCGGAAGTCGTATTCGAGCTGCCGTTGGTTGCCGTAGTAAACTACATCAACGCCTCGGTATACATTCCTGTAAAGCACGCGCTCGAAGGTTCGAACGTCTGTGCGCCAATGGTGAGGATCCGAGCCGAGGAAGTAGTGGACCTTGCCCGGAAGTTCATCCGCACTTTCGAGCGACGCCGCCTCGTCGGCCCCAACAAGTTTCATGCGCAGGATCTTCGCACGCTGTTGCGAATGAAGAGAACTGAGAGTCTCGGAATCACGGCCCGCCCGTCTCGGGCCACCATTCTCGCTGCGGGTTGAAGATGGGTCGGCGCTTTTCAACTGTTCATCTGACCCTCGCGCAAGGACGAAGACAGCTTCCGTCGGTGAGAGAGCGAGGGTGTAGCCCGCACCGCGCGCAACGAAGTTAAACGACCGATCCGCCTGGCCGTGGTTAGCCTCAAAACTTAACGGTATCTGTCCAAAAGCTTCGCGCGCCTGTGCAGGTGTGATTGGCGTTCTGTGAAACGATTCTCGCAGCGAAAGCGTCGAAGCGTGCCGTGCGCCCCCAACGAACCAGGCAAGTAAAGCCACGGCAATGAGGACCAAAGAAACAATCAAACTGCCGCGGACACTCTTCGTTATGTTTAGATGCGATGGTAAGTCAGACGATGCGGACGGTGTCGAGAGGCGGTTCATATTAGGTCTCCTTTGGGAGGCGTGGCGTTTGAGTTCTTGTTTCTACCAGCACAAGCGGAAAGGCGCAGCGAAAACTGACACTGCGGCTGTAAAATTTTGCGGCCCTATGAAGTTCCATATTGGCTTCGAACCAAAACTCTTAGTTCGTGTTCCTTTTCGTGTCAGTTCGTGGATCGGATCGCTCCGATATATCCTACGATCCAGGCAATAACACGAACAACATGAACAACACGAACAAATGCTGAATTCAGGCTGATTGGTCTCGCCTAACATAACGGCTGGCTAAACCCTCGTCGCCGGAACCCAGTGCCCCGCCTTGTAGTGGTTCGGGTTATCCATTGGGTCGTTCGTGTAATGGTAATTCCCCCGATTGTCTGTCCAGACGTATTGAGCATGGCCATGCATGACGTGGGGATTGCCGACGCTGCTGTTTGGGTTATCGAAACGGGTTTGGTCCCCCAGCAGGTCGCCGACCTCCTCCTGACGGGTGTGGTGGTCCTGGGCACGCTCGTGGTTTCTCCCTCCCCGCGCGAGGCGCTCGGCTAACTCGGCGTTTTGCCTGTTCCAAACGAGTTCGCGCTCGAGGCGGGCTTCGTCGTTCAACTTGATTTGGGTATCTAAAATGCCGCGTATAACCCCATCCCGATCGATGACCCCCGACATTAACTGCTGCATGGTTTGGTCGTAGAGCTGTCTCCACACTGGGTTGGGTTGCAGCGAGCCGGCGATCTGCCAGAATGTTTGGCGCATAGAGTTGAGCTGTCCGCGCTCGGAGCGGAAGCTAAAAAGTCGCGGGAAGCCCCAGTTCAACGCGCCGTGAGTCGCCGAGACCCAATCGTACACTCCGTAGAATTCCTCCTCGATAGCGCGCCCGCGTTCCTGGTATTCGACGCGGACCATGAGACTCTCGCCCTGCTGTGGTGGAGGGTCGTTGAAAATTTGCGAGAGGTTCTGCATCGGCTGCACTCCGGTGACGCGGAAGTTTTGCTTGTCGCTGCGGAAAACCGGGATCACGAGGTTAGCTAGCGCGTCGGGCGCCGGCCGCGGCGCCATGCGCACCAGTCCATGTGAGTTCTGCCCTATTTGGACTCCCGTGCGATCATTCTCGATCCAGTAAAAGATCTGCATGGGAAATAACTCGAAAGCCTCCATGCCGTTTGGGTTGAAAGTCTTCGCAAAAACCTGGGCGGGCACGTTAGTGTGTTGCATATTCCAAATGACCTGACTGCTTGCCTGCCACTCGCTTGGGTGCGCGAACGTGGAAACGATCGTGCCGGCATGCTGCTGGTCAATGATTCTGTATTGGGCCATCCGTTCCTGTTGCGGTTGATTCTGACTGGACGAATTCGTGTTCATAGTTGCTCTCCTTTTTGCCGGCATACGCGTGAAGCGGCGTCGTAATGTGGACGTCGTGCAAATACTTGTTGAGGGACTTGAGAGGCTTTTCAACCTTACCTTCACCTGCATACGCGAGGAGCGCGGCCGAAAACTGACACAGAGAACAAGAAATCTTTGTTGATGAGGGTTTTCGCGATAACATCCACGGCAAACCAGGAGGGTACGAACCAAATGGACGGCGAGCCTCAACACGAAGTCACACAAATTCTGCACGACTGGAGCGGTGGCGATCAGAGAGCGCCTGAGCGGCTGATGCCTTTCGTCTACGACGAACTGCGGCGGCTGGCGCGAATATTTCTCTCAACAGAGCGCGGTGCGCACACCTTGCAACCGACCGCATTAGTACACGAGGCTTATCTCAGGCTGGTTGATCAGACGAGAGTCAGCTGGCAAAACCGCGCACACTTCTACGGCATTGCGGCGAGCATGATGCGCCGCGTCCTGATCGACCACGCCCGATCCCATGCCACCGAGAAGCGTGGCGGCGCCACCATCCATCTTTCGCTTGATGATGTTCAAGTCCCGCTTGAGCAGCGTGCATCAGACTTCGTCGCGCTTGATGAAGCATTGGAAAAGTTGGCGGGATTCGATGAACGCAAGTGCAAGATCGTCGAGATGCGTTTCTTTGGCGGTCTACAGGACCAGGAGATCGCGGAATTTTTAGGCGTCACAACCCGCACCGTACTCCGCGATTGGAAGAAGGCGAGACTTTGGCTCTACCGCGAGCTAAACCAGAAATCATTCGGGGGAGAGAATTAGATGTCAGTCCAAGCCTCGCAAACTCGCGTTTAGGAAAGTAGGGAGCCGATACCGCAAATCATGCCGCGGAGCCGGCCGAAGTTTCTAACACTTCCGCGCGGCTCTGCCGCCTTCCGTGCGGTAAGGCTCCGCCTTACCGAACTGCTTTATGTTTTCTTTGAGGCTTCGCCTCTTAGGCACGACGGAGGCATAGCCTCAGATTTCTAAACAAGACCGAACGGTAAGGCAGAGCCTTACCGCACGGAACGCGGCACAGCCGCCAGGAATTCAGCAGCTGCTCCGTAGCGACTGGTCAGATGAGTGTCTGAGCCGATTTCTTAAACCCGGTGATACCGGCAAGTTTCCTAAATAGCGATGCGAACCGACGAATGGCAAAAGATTGAAGAAGTACTCGACGCTGCGCTGGAACTCGCGCCGGAAGAACGGCGCCAGTTCCTCGATGAAGTCGGGCACACTGCGCCTGAGTTGCGCAGTGAAGTTGAATCTCTGCTCGCTTGCGAGGCACAGAGTGACAGCTTTCTCGATGCGCCGGCGCTCGCATTCTCAGCGGATTTTTTTGACGGGATTGCTCCGGAGGATCGCGCCGGGCAGACCGTGGGCAACTACCGCATCATTCGCGAAATCGGCCGGGGCGGCATGGGAGCCGTGTTCCTCGCCGAGCGCGCGGATGGCGAATTCAAACAAGAAGTCGCCCTCAAGGTCGTTAGGCGCAGCTTCGCGGATTCTGATCTCGGTCGCCGCTTTCGACGCGAGCGCCAGATTCTCGCTTCACTCAATCATCCCAACATCGCACGCTTACTCGACGGCGGCGTCTCGGCCGATGGCGAGCCATTCTTCGTCATGGAGTACGTTGCAGGCATTCGGATAGACACCTATGTCGCCGCTCAGAATCTCTCCACCCAGGAGCGATTGAAACTGTTTATTGCTGTTTGCCGAGGCGTTTCTTACGCCCATCAAAATCTCGTCATCCACCGTGACATAAAACCGTCTAACATCCTGGTCACCGACGATGGTACGCCGAAACTGCTGGACTTCGGCATCGCCAAGTTGCTCGACGCCGAACATCCGGGAGAACACACGGAGACCAATTTTCGTGCCTTTACTCCAGACTACGCTTCTCCTGAACAGAAGAGTGGAATGTATGTGACTACGGCTTCGGACGTGTACAGCCTTGGCGTACTTCTGGAAAACATACTTGGCGGCGTAGCGTCTCCCTCGTCCAACATGCAGTTAACTCCGGGTGCCTGGCGTTCGCAGACTCCCGCACAGAACACGCGCCCGACGAACCTGGAGACGAATCAAGACGATAAACAGAAGAGGGTGAAACACAACCCTCGACGGTTCGTTAGCGCGGAGCTGAGAAATATCGTTTCCATGGCCCGACGCGAGGAACCGGCCCGTCGCTACGCGTCGGTGGCGCAATTCGCCGAGGACTTGCAGAATTATCTGGACGGACTACCCACCCGTGCGCAAAAGGATTCCTTTGCATACCGGGCCGGGAAGTTTATCCGTCGCAACAAGGTGACCGTGGGAGCGCTCTCGCTGATCGCCGTCTCCCTCCTCGTAGGTTTCGCGGTCGCGCTGTGGCAAGCGGGCGTGGCTCGCCAACAACGCGACCGCGCCGAACGTCGATTCAACGATGTGCGCCAACTGTCGAACGCCCTCCTGACGGACATCGCCCCGAAGATCGAACGGCTGCCGGGGGCGACCGAAGCCCGACAGGCTGTGCTCACTCAATCACTCAAATATCTCGATAGTCTGGCTACGGAATCCGCCGGCGATTTAGCGTTGCAAAGTGAACTTGCATCGGCCTACGAAAAGATTGGTGACCTTCAAGGCAATCCGACAAACCCAAATTTCATTGCGCTCAGCGATGCGCTGGTGAGTTACAACAAGGCCAACGCGATCCGGCGCACCCTGGTCGAAAGAAATCCTCGTGACTTCGAGCAGCGTCGCCTGCTGGCTAACAATTACCGCGCGCTGGGCGACATTCGCTGGCAGACTAACGAGCCGGCAGAGTCACTTAACAATTCGGAAACGGCTTTGAGTCTTTACACCAAACTATTTGCGGAACAGCCAGGTGTGCCCGCATTGAAACTCGACATGGCGAGGGCCAACCTGGACATTGGGAAGGCCAATGCTACGAACGAGAAGTATCCGGACGCAATCTCATCTTTTCAGAAGGCAGTAGCCCTATTGGAAGAGCTGCGGAGGCAACCGCAGGATGGAATAGAGCTTTCGCTGTTGCTGGCCGAAGTTCACAAGCAGATGGGCAACTCGCTTTCGTGGGATGGGAAACAGCCGGAAGCCGAGGCTGAAGTGGCGAAGGCCGTGGCAATGTCCGAGTCGCTGGTCGCCACCAACCCATATGACCACCGGCTGCGCACCAGTCTCCACCAAACTTATATGATGACGAGCAGCGTTTACGAAGACGTGAACGATCCGCTTTCCAACGAATTTGCCTTCAAGGCTCTCAAGGTTATTACTGCGACGGTCGAAAAGGACCCGGCGAACACACGTGCCCGGCAACAACTGGCGAAGACTTACTCCCGGGTAGGGGTGACTCTCGACCACACTGGCAAGAGCGATGAATCCGTTGTCTACCTCGGAAAGGCCGTAGAGATTTTGGAGGAGCTGGTGGGTGGGGAAACAAAAAACCGCCGCCTCAAATACGATCTAGCAACGGCCTATATCCGGCTCGGAGATGCTAAATCCAGGCAGCGCAAGTTTCGCGACTCACTCGAAGATTTGCAGCGCGCAGCCACAGTGCTAACTGAATTAACCGAGAGCGATGCGGCGGACAATGCCTCGTTCAGAAATCTTGCCAACGCAATCGAGTCGATGGGGAAATCACATGAAGGGCTGATCGCGCAGACTTCGGGCGCGGAGAAAGAATCTCACCGTCAGAGTGCCAAACATAGTTACGAGCGAGCTATTGATCTTCTGCATCAGCTGGAAGCCAGAAATGCACTCTCCAAATATGACCAAAAGTCTCTCGAAAAACTTCAGACAATCCTGCGGCGGTTTGAGTAAAGCTCTCCAATTTCTAAGGTGCGCTTTGTCAGTTCCCATCTGAAAAACTCGCCTTGGTGAGGCGTGGCGAATGGATTGAAGCAGTGAGGTGGAACAAACAGTCGCGGCTAAAGCTGGGAGCGCAGGCATCTTGCCTGCACCAAGCGGCGTCAGCCGCGCATGACTTTCTTTAGCTGAAGTAGTTCGCGGCGTAACCAAATCGTTCGCGGCTGAAGCCGCTCCCTGCAGGCAAGATGCCTGCGCTCCCAGGGACGGCGCTCCCAGCTTAGGGTGCCGCAAATCTCTGCAGATACTCGGGCGACATCAGGAACGATTTCACCATCTCGGCTTTAAGGAAGTCGCCGCCGAAGGAGTTCATCTTGTCGCGCCAGAAAATGAATCCAGGCTGGTCCGAATTCCTTCTTAGGTATCCCAGGTATTCCATCTGGACGAAGGCGGGAGTGAACTGGGAATCAGTGAAGGTCTTGCCGTAGGCAGCGATGATATCAACCTGGCCTTCAGCGATGACGCGCGTGCCGTTGACCACCTTGTGCAAAACTGAGGCACGCGTTTCGGTTGCTCCGTTAAGGCCGGTGACCAGCGCTTGTTTGTCGGCGGCGCTCACATTCGTGCCGGTAGTCAGGAAGAGTTTCTCCACGTAGCCCTGATTATCGAGTGCGCCGTAGATGCCCAGGAATTCCGCTCGCTGGATAAACTCCGTCTCAAACTGGGCCCGATTCTGTTCAATCGTGGCGCCGGAAATTACATTGTTGATGACAATGCCGCGCGAAACCTGCTGCACGTCTCTCATCAATTCGAGGAAGTTGGGCATGCGGCCCAGGCTCCCCTTGTAAACGGAATAAACGTAAAGACCGGTGTACTGAAACTCGGGCGAGAGGAAAAAGGCCGCGCTGGTTGTCTCGCGCTGCCTGTCAATGCATTGTTCGACAGTTTGTCCTGCCGGACGACGCGCCGGGTCGTTGCACCTGGTGATGTTATCGGTCCAGTAGTCCCAGCCGGGCTGATCGGGCTCGCGATTAAGGAAGTCGTGATACTGCTGCCGGACGAAGTTACGCGCGTCGAGTATCGGGTTGGTTGTAGTCTCCGGAACGTCATCGAGTATCTGCAAAGTTGAAGCACTCTGGGCGCCGAGGGCTGCACCTCCGGTTGGATTACTCAGGGTGAGTTGTAGGGTTTCAGTGCCTTCGACGTAGGAATCCTGAGTGATTAGGACGTTGAAAGTCTTTGAGGTCTCGCCGGCCGCCAGCCTCAAGGTGCCGAGTGCGGTGTTGAAGTCACAACGCGACGAAGCGGTGCCGGCCGGGTTGCTGCTGCAGAGAATGAAGTCGGCCGGATTGCTATTGTCTGTGGTCAGGTAATCCACTGTGACTGCCGGCGCCGGATCGCCGGTGCGGTTGACGGTGATCTGAGCTTGACCACCACTTTCCGACACGGTGTAGTTGACCAGACTGAAATTCAACACGGGGATGTCGTCGTTAAGAATTGTGCCGACGCCCTGGTTGTCCGTAATGTTGGCATTTACTGCATTCGAGAGATTCACGAAGAAAGTTTCACTGGCTTCATTTGGAATGTCACCATTCACTGGAACAGTGATGGTTTTCGAAACGTCACCAGGGTTAAAGGTTAGAACGCCAGAGGTCGATTGGTAATCACCGGGCTGAATTGCGGTGCCATCCGCGGTAGCGAAATTGACCGTCACGGTCAGACTGCTGGGTGCAGATAGCGTGACCGTAAAGACCGCGTTGGCGGTGCCGCTGTTGCCTTCGGCTACCTGAACATCGTTAATGGAAAGCCCTGGCGTAGCGTCATCGTTGGTAATAGTGCCGGTGGCTGCGCTGGGACTACCGGAGTTGTAACCAGTACCGGAAGTCACCGTAAGAATCACGGTCTCGCTTGGCTCCACCGTGAGATCGGCGGTTGGGTCGATGGTTACCGTGGAGGTAGAGTTGCCGGCGCCGATGGTCACGGTGCCGTTTGATGATGTGAAGCTGGCGGCGCCGCTCTGTGAATAGTCGGTGTTGTGAGTCGCCGTACCGTCTACCGAGAAGTTAACGGTGAGCGCCGACGCTGTGTTGCCGGTACGCGAGAAGGTGTAGACCAGATTCGTGGTCCCGTCTTCAGCCGCCGCCGATGGCGATACGGACACCGAGACATCTGGCGTTACGGTGGCGATGTTGTAGCGGGCGAGAGCAAAGTCAGTCGAGCCGCCGTTGTAGGTAGCTCCCCCGAGCACGGGTTTGCCGTCCGGTTGGATAATGATTGCGAAGGCTTGATCTGTGCTGCCAAAGAAGTCACTAGTAACTGGGCCACCCGTGCAGAGCGTTGTGTCTGGTGTTCCGTCAGTGTTGAATCGGACCAGGGCAAAATCTCGGACGGCTGAAGTTTGGCTAAATGCGGATCCACCGGTCATGCCTGCCCCCAGAAGTTTCCCATCTGTTTGTAAGGCGAGGGCGCGGAGAGAAACGGTGGTGGTGGCCTTACCGTCGCCGTCGAAACTCGAGTCCAAACTGCCGTTTGTGTCATATCGCGCAATGCTAATGTCGCCGGCAACGACGATCTTGCCATCAATCTGAATGCGGAGTGCGAAGGCAAAATCAAATGACGATGGCCCGGTGAAGTCAGTCTGCACACTTCCATTTGTGCCAAATGAGTCTCCGGGGGTCGAGTCACTCCCGGTGCCATCATCGCGTGAGCCGTTTGAGTTGTAGCGGGCGACAACGAAGTCGCTGCCAGTTCCGCCAGTGTAGCCAGCGACCACGATCTTGCCATCCGGTTGGAGAGCAATTGACTGAACTGAAAATGCCGGAGTGATAACGGCCCTACCGCCGGTGCCGAAAGTATTGTCTAACTGTCCGTTGGCGTTATAACGCACAAACGCGGTGGCGCCGCCGGCAAAGCCGCCCACCACGATTTTGCCGTCCGGCTGAATTACCATCGCGTTAGCGCCATCGTTGCCGTTGCTAAAGTCGGTGATCACTTTGCCATCGCCGTCGAAAGTCGGGTCGAGGGCTCCGTCCGGATTGTAGCGAGCCAGAATGAGGTCACTCTGACCACCCAGTTCTGGTCGGGTAGACCCAGCCACCACGATACGATCATCCGGAAGGACGGCGATGGCCGTAAGGATGTCAATGCTGCCGTTGACAAAGTCTGTGCTGATGCGGCCCGCCGTGCCAAAAGTAGTGTCCAGCTGGCCGTTTGTGTTGTATCGAGAGAGCTGGAAGTTATGGTCTTGAGCATCGAATACGAAGACCAGGCCGCCGTATCCTCCACCAGCTATGATCTTGCCATTGGATTGAAGGCCGAGGCCGACAATGTTTTCGTCGTTGTAAAAGAGTTCCAGCGAGACTTTGCCGTCGCCATCGAAAGTTGGGTCTAGTGTTCCGTTGGTGTTGTAACGCAGCAGGGCGAAATCGGAACTGGTTCCCGCACCCGGAGTTCCACTGACACTGCCAGTGTTGATGGATCCGGCGAGGACAATCTTACCGTCGGCTTGAAGTGCGGCTCCATACGCAAAATCGCCGTTGAAGAAAGCTGTCATGGCTTTGCCATCACCATCGAAAGTCGTGTCGGGTGCGCCCGTAGTGTTGTAGCGGATGGCGACGAAGTCTATGCCACTGCCGCCACCGCCGCCCCATCCCGCGGCTACGATTTTGCCGTCCGGTTGAATGACCACAGCCTCTGCCGTGTCCACGTTCCCCGAAGTAGATATAGTGATCTTACCGTCGCCGTCGAATGTCGTATCGAGGCCACCGTTGGTGTTGTAACGCGCCACCGCAAAACCGCTCAAGCCGCCGGCGCCTCCTGCGCCTCGACCAGCGGCGACTATCTTACCGTCGGTTTGAATCGCAACTGCCTGGGCAGTATCAGTACTGCCGAAGTCGGTCGTAACTTTGCCATCAGTGTCGAAACTGGTGTCTAGCGAGCCATTCGTGTTGTACCGCGCGACGGCGAAATTACTATCGATATTGTTTATTACCGTGTAGCCATCCACCACGATCTTTCCGTCCGTTTGAATCGCGACGGCGTTAGCTTGCTCGGAGTCATTCCCAAAATCAGTGACCAGACGACCACCCTCACCGAACGTGGCATCGAGGGTTCCGTTGGTGTTGTAGCGCGCCAAGCCAAAGTCAGCGGAGCCGAAAGTAGTGCCGCCGGTGCCGCCGGCCGCCACGATCCGGCCGTCCGATTGGAGGGCAATGCCGTAAGCAACGTCCTCGCCCTTGTTGAAGTCTGTAGTTACTTTGCCACCGATCCCAAAACCCGTGTCGAGGCTTCCGTCAGTGTTATAGCGGGCGAGTGCAAAGTCCTTGTAAGTATCAAACACGGTTGAGCCCGCGAGCACGATCTTGCCGTCTGGTTGAATTACAATTGCTTCGGCGCTATCAAAGCCCAGAAAGAAATCCGTGTAGACGCGCCCGCCGGTACCGAAACTCGTATCCATAGTTCCGTCCGAGTTGAGTCGCGCCAGGGCGAAATCTGAGCCCGCTCGGCCAGCGACCAGAATCTTGCCGTCGGACTGCACCGCAACGGCACTAGCCCCGTCAATGCCGCCAGGAAAGTCTGTATTGGTTCTGCCGCTAACGCCGAAGGTTAGATCGGCGGCGCACGAGGTAACGGGTGAAGCGACGGGCGTCGGCGATGGGCTTGGAGCCAGGGGTGGCGTCGGTGTCGGAGTCGGAATTACAGGCTTGCATTTGCCCAAGTTGTCGGCGGCGACAATGGAACTAATCTCGGCTTGCGAGAGAGCACGGTTGAAGATTTCCACTTCGTCGAGCTGCCCGTTGAACGAGTTCCCGCCCGCGTCAAACGCACCGCCGATGCGTACCGCGTTATTGTAGACCTCCGTGTGACTTGCGCTGGTGCCGACCAGATTGCCGTTGATGTATAGGCGGTTGACGCTGCCGTCATAGGTCATCGCGACGTGAGTATAGGTATTGAAGGGCACGCTGCCGGTAGCTGAGGCGACGCGCAGACTGTTCGACCCGTTCTGGTAATACTCAATTCGGTTCTGCACCAGGTACATCGTGCCGAAGTTAGTAAAGTTGAAGGTATTACCGAGAACGCGCTGAAAGTCGGCCACGTTACTGGTGGCTGGGCGGATCCAGAGGTCAACGGTGTAGTTGGTGCCGATATTTATCGACGCCGAAGTGACGGCGTCGTCAGCACTGTCGACCAGGAAAGCCTGTCCCACTTTCCCTGCTACGAAGCTCGTGCCCGTACCGGGTGATGCGTTCTCAAAGGTGGGACCCTGAATGTCTTTGGTGTCACCTTCGCCCGCATACCAGGCGATCAAACCTGAAGGAGGTGCGACGCAGACTCCTGATGGTGTAGGCGATGCCCCTGGGCTCGGCGAAGGTGACGGACTCGGAGAGGGGGAGGGTGATGGCGACGGACTCGGTGTTGGCGTTGGCGAACAAGCGAAGATCGGGGATCCGGGCGCCGTCTCACTAATTTTGGAGACGAAGGCGTCAAGGATGAAGCCAGCGCCATTGGCAGTGTTATCGAAGGCTCCGGTCGTGGTCGGGAAACAGCTCGAGCTGGTGGTGCCCGCCACATA
>JANNJZ010000150.1:0-1529 GCA_031396065.1 Pyrinomonadaceae bacterium
GGAAATCGGCATCCGGCAGGTCAAACATCTTCCCAAAACCGCGACCGTTGTTTTCAACCTTTTCCATAAAACGATCCAACTCATCACGCGATAGATCCGTGCGCGTTTCGTCGGGACTCGTGGCCGCCAACCTAAGCAACGTTCCATATTGCCAAGGCTTGAGAGGTCGAACCTGAGCGACGGCGAACAATTCCTCGGCTGGTCGCCTTTTTCCTTCGGTCGAATCCCAGCGGCTGGTGCGAGCGTACGTCTGACTGAGCACAATTCCGCGGATCAAGCGAGCCAAATCATACCCACTCGAGCGCACATCACGGGACAGCCAAGTCAGCAGCTCCGGGTGGCTGGGTGGATTTTCGGAATGCATCTGGTCGACCGGCATGACCAGGCCACGGCCCAAGAAGCGGTTCCAAATGTGGTTGACGATGGCGCGTGCGAAAAATGCCTGCTCTTCATCTTTCAATGCAGTCTCGACCAACACGGCGCGACGGCTATAGCTCGGTGGCGGAGGAGGCTCCTTTTTCTGTTTCAGTTCCTCGATGCGTTTCTTTTCTTCTTTCTTTGTTTTGTCATCCGGCTCCTGGCAGGGCGGCTCGTCGATCACCGTTCCTGTCAGGAACATCGGCTTTGCCTCGCGTGATTCCCCCATCACCGTCTTGAAACTCACCTGGCCGTATTCACGCTCGCCAAGGAAGTCGCCCACGTCGAATGTCCGGTTAAAGAACGACAACATGCCGTAGTAATGGTCCTGCCGCCAGTCGCTCACCAGCGGATGGTCATGGCACTTGGCACACGTCACGTTGACTCCGAAAAAGGTGATGCTGGTGTCGCTGGCGAGTTTGTCTGGATCCTTCGCGCGAGCGGCGACAAAGCGAATCGCCCCTTGTTGTTTCGCATCGTCGGGTTCGCCCGCAATCATGTCGCGAAACATCCGGTCCCAAGATCGTTTTTCGCGAAATGCTTTTTCGAGATACTCTCGGATGCTGCCTTTCGTGCCGTCCATCAGCCACGCATCAAAATCGGTGACCTGATGCCGGATGAACGCCGGCGATCCCATGAGTTGATCCACCAGTTTAATACGCTTGCCCAAGTCGGGTTCGGCAAGAAACGCCTTCGCTTCCCCAGCGGTAGGTGGACGCCCGGTGAGATCCAGCATGACGCGGCGCAGGAAATTGGCATCATCCGTCGCGGGCGCCGGAGAAACTTCGGCCCGCTGCAGCGCGGCATCTATGTGCTGGTCGATCGCCTGTTCCGGCGGCAACTCGAGTGGCAGCAGATCAGCGCCCCGTCCTTCGCGCAGGCTGACGAGACTTACCAGCATGCAGCAGCCGAGTCCAAGCAACCAGCGCATCAGGCAGGAACCTCCACAGCGTGTCATTCGGCGTGAATAAATGGCGGGACCGCTCATTTCCAACAGCGGCGAGGTAAATCGTACCGAATGCCCAATCTGGATGCCACAGATTTTTGCGACAGGAAGATGGCGGACAGGAACATAAGGTTCGTCTTCCGGTCGATCATTTTCCTGTTGACTG
>JANNJZ010000200.1:0-2051 GCA_031396065.1 Pyrinomonadaceae bacterium
AACGGTGAGACCGTAGTTTCCGGTACGGTGTTTTCAGACAGCTTGATCGCTACCGCCGAACAGAGCAGCGCCATTGTGAGTCTCAGCAAATTGGGCCGCGTTGAGTTAGCTCCAAACTCAGGCTTGAAATTAACCTTCACAGACAAGACCGTGAACGGACTGCTTGAGAACGGTAGTGTCAATGTCTCAACCTTGCCTGGGAACTCTGTTAACTTCATGACCAAAGATGGCGAGGTAGTGGTCGATGGCAGCCAAACCACCTCGTTTACCGTGAAAGTTGTTAACGGGATTACTTCCCTGACAACTCATTCAGGCGTCGCGGAATTGCGCGCCAACGGTTCGGTCAAGCATGTGGCTGCGGGAGAAAGCGCCACGGCAGGTACACCTCAGGGTGGGTCTGGCGATGACGACGATGACCTGTCGAGTGGTGAGACTTTTGCGCTGATAGCGTTGGGTGCCGGCGCTATTGTGGCGATTCTCTGGGCCACGATGCACGGCAACGATGTTAACGTTGGCGGTAGTGCGGTCGTAATCAGCCCGTCGAAGTAGCTCATCGATTGCCGAGTTCAACAAATACTGTAGCGCCGCTGTTACGCGTTACGGTCAATCAATCATGTATAACCTTGCGGGTCACGCGACGAGATCGCGACTGACCCGCAAGGTTTTGCCTGTATAGATACCACCCTTTCAGTTCATAAGGTCAAATCTGAATGCATATCGCGGTAATTGGCACCGGTTATGTCGGCTTGGTTACTGGTGCGTGTTTTGCTGAATTCGGCGTTGACGTTACTTGTGTTGACATTGATTCCGACAAAATATCCAGACTCTCAGCGGGAGAGATGCCGATTTATGAACCAGGTCTTGAGCAACTGGTAATCAAGAACATGCAGTCCGGAAGACTGCAATTCACTACAGACATCAAGCAGGCGGTCGAGCAAGCGTTGGTTATTTTCCTCGCCGTGGGTACGCCGCCAAAAAGCGACGGCTCACCTGATTTGAGCTTCGTGGAAGCGGCAGCTTCGTCAGTTGCAGAACACATGAACGGTTACAAGGTCGTCGTGACGAAATCGACTGTACCCATAGGAACTGGCGAACACCTCCGCAAGCGTATCCGAGAGCAAAACCCACGATTGAATTTCGGAATAGTGTCTAACCCGGAATTCTTGCGCGAGGGAGCAGCGATCAATGATTTTATGCGACCTGACCGAGTGGTGATTGGAAGTCGGGACGAAGAAGCTATTGCCATCATGCGGGATCTCTATCGACCGTTGTATCTAATCGAGGCCCCGTTTGTTTTGACTTCTCTCGAAGCCGCAGAATTGACCAAGTACGCCGCTAATGCATTTCTTGCGACCAAGATATCCTTCATCAACGAAATAGCCAGCTTGTGCGAGAGCATAGGCTGTGATGTGCATGACGTTGCCAAAGCGATTGGAATGGACCGTCGTATCGGGAACAAGTTCCTGCATCCTGGACCAGGGTTCGGCGGTTCTTGTTTTCCTAAAGATACGCAGGCACTTGCTTCTGTGGCGCGTGAGTTTGGCAGGGATTCATTGATAGTGGACGCAGTGATCGAAGTAAACCGCCGTCAGCGCCGGGCAATGCTGCCGAAGATTGAAAAACTGGTTGGCGGCCTTGAAGGAAAGACTATCGCGGTGTTGGGGCTCGCATTCAAACCGGAAACCAACGACATGCGTGAAGCGCCTTCTCTTGAGATTATTTCAGGCTTATTGAAAAGTGGCGCGACGGTGCGCGCCTATGACCCAGTCGCGATGCTCGAAGCCGCTGAAATTCTTCCCGAAGTAAATTATGCAGATGACGAATATGCAGCGGTAACAAATGCCGACGCGCTTGTTTTTGTAACCGAGTGGAATCAATTCCGAGCGCTTGATATGCGACGTATTCGAGATCTCATGCGGTCTCCCAGGATTGCCGACTTACGGAACATCTACGAGCCGGAAGACATGCGCGAGCTGGGTTTCGAGTATGTTGGAGTGGGCCGGTAAGAATCACGTCCAGGCTTTAGGTTCGACAAACGCAATTACAAACTG
>JANNJZ010000259.1:0-5623 GCA_031396065.1 Pyrinomonadaceae bacterium
ACTGGCGTACGACAAGGGCATGCGGATCCTGGCCGCCAGCCAGGCGCTGTCGTCGGCGCTGGAAGCTGATGAACTATCTGCCAGCTTGTTGACGCGGGCGCTGATAACCGATGGACTGCAGGCGCACGCTGCAGACTATCAGCCGAGGGACCAGAAAATAACCCTGAGCGAATGGTTGAAGTTTGGCGAGGAGCGCGTGCCCAAACTTTACGAAGAAGCGAAATACGCAGAGGGTCGGATTCAGCGGCCCGTCTTGTTCGACTTTGTCCGAACCAGCCGCGAAACCAAGCTGGCCGATGCGCCAAAATAGTTAGCAGGTCGCTAATTGGGACATTAAGTCCACCATGAAGAAGCGGAAACGAGAAAAGGTCTCAGTTCCTCAAGCAAGTAATTCTGCTGTGGCCTCTGAGAAATCCCCGGCTGTCAAAGCTGAGATCCCCCGAAACCGTGGGCGTGAGATACGACGAGACTTTCTCAAAGGGCTTCTGTTCATGGCCCTGCTGGTCCCCTTGACCGTAGCTTTGGAACACTCGAGGGTAGGAGCGTATGCAGAGGAACAAGCCTACAACTTTCTCCAGGCGCACTTGTCAGCCAGAGAGATTCCCCTGGCGGTGGTCAATATCAGCAAGCTCAACCCTGTTGATATCCAGGTGGACGGCGAAACTCGAGCGGTCACGCCCAGAGCTCAGCTCAAACAGTTAGTGGATGCGGTGATCGAGAAAGGCGCCAGGGTGGTCGCAATAGACGTGAATTTCGCCCCACTCGAAGACGGTGGTCTGATTGATCCGTCCGCTGATCCTGATTTCTTTCAGTTTTGTCTGGATAAGGGAAAGGAATCGCCCGCCCAACGCGGCGTGCCGATCGTTCTGGGCATTGATTGGGCCAACAGTAAGGATGAAGACGTGCGCCGGCCGGAACTGCTGGTTGACAATCCAAACTACAAAAATCTTTTCGGGTGGATGAGGATTCCACCCGATACCAAGGAACTGCCCCACAAGTACGACGACCAGACAGGATTTGAGCTCCCCACCATGTCTGCTGTGATGGCTAAAGCTTACGGACCCAGCGGGCAAAAATCCCTTCGTTGGATACCCAGGTTGCCGCACTGGTTTGCGACCCAGTTTTCGCGGCAAGAGTTATTATTTGGAACTGCCGAAACGTTCCTGGTTGACTACAGTGCGCTTGACTCTCTCAGGAGTCGAGAATTTACCTTGGCTACTGCCGATGCTGCCGTAATCAGAGACCAGGGAGGATTCCTGGACGGTAAAGCAGTGATTATCGGCGATGGCACTTTCGGCAAAGCGGTCGACATTTTTACCGCCCATGGAAAAGTGAGTGGCGTTCCCGGAATCTACTTCCATGCCTCGGCCGCTTACACTTTGATTGAAGCCCAGCTGTACCGGCTGACGTGGCAGGGCGGAATGATCATTGATTCTCTAATGTCTCTATTCATCCTGGGCTCAATTTCAGGAATACGCTGGTACTACAAAGATCGAACGACAAAGGAAGTAGCCAGGCATCGTTTGGAAAGACTCTTTACATTTTTAGTTGGATTGATGGCGATTGTATTTGGTGTCTGGTTCGTGAATTACCATCGAGTTATGTGGGTAGACTTCCTGTTGGTGGTTCCGTTGATGTTACTAAATCCTTATATCGAGCGCCGGGTCGGGGATGCGTGGGCGTTTTTGCGGCGCCAGGGACCGGCGACGCTCGACGCCGTGGTTTTCGAGCACGATGAGGAGAAGCACCGATGAGAATTCCGATGTTGTTTGCAGCGGCTCTAATTGCCAATGCTCTCCTCGCTCTGAGCTTTCCTGCCCGCGTGCTGTCACAAGGGAAGCTGATCGTAGGTTATATCGAAGAAGTTCGCGGCAGCGCCTATCTGAAACAGGGCGAGAGTAAAGTGAAGTTAAGTCCCCGAAACGATCTGCGGCGCAAGTTATATCCCGGCGACGTTGTCTCGACTGATCCTGGTGGTTACCTGCGTCTTAAACTCTGTAGTCGCGGAGCAGACTGCAAGTCAAAGGAAATTACCTCAAGCGCGGAGTTTCGAATTGAAGTCGGAGCTCCGGCACGAACTGAGACTGAGTTGCAACGCGAGAAGTCGGTGCAGGGATATGGAGGAACTGGCGGACGACCCATGGGCGTCCTGTCTCCATTCTTTTCGCCCTCGCCGGCTGGAGCCGTCAGGCCCTCGACCTTGGTTCTCCGCTGGGTTCCGAGCAGACAGCTGAGTTCCTTCTCGGTCAGTATTCTGGATCCAAGTCACCAGCGACTTTGGGGGAAAAAGATCGCCAACGGCGCTGCCGGTCATCTGGATTCCCCTGAGTTGAAACAGATCCTGGCGAAGTATCGTGACGATCGTGAAAAAGGGACATTGATTCTGGAAGTCGAGGACAAGAATCGTATAGGTAGTCAGGCGAGATTTTCATTACTGTCAGCGCAGGATGAAAAGGCGCTCGATCAGGAACTGGCTGAATGGAATCAGGAGTCGGACGTCTTCATGCGGCACCTCGGCCGAGCGCAGGCTTTCTTTGTAAGGAATATGTTCACCGAGGTTGCCGAAGAGTTTGAAGCGGCGCTGGCCGAGACTCCCTACAGCCGCGACTTGCTGGTGAAAACAATTCAGGCCCATCGTGACACCGGAAATACGGCCCGGGAGGACACCCTCAAACGTCGTCTATCTCCGAGGTGAGGCGTTAGCGAACGTCCGCAGATTACGCAGATTCAAAAGCAGCAGGAGTTGATCAGCTCATCACTGCGCAAAGGTGGACGTAGATTAGTTTAATTGATCGACGCTACGCGGCTTTACAGAACCGAGCGCGGTAGCGCCGGATCCTGAGTTCAACACTAAAATAGTCAGTAAATCTACCATCATCCCAACTTGAGTCTAGCATCCGGCGCATCCACCACCCCAGCGGGGCTGCCCCGCCGGGGACCCCGGTCCGCGCTCGGTTCTGTAATGTGTTCTTAAATCAGCGTAATCTGCGGATTGCTCTTCTTCATTCACTTCGCAACGCGACCGTTGGATCCACTCGCGCCGCCCGCCGCGCCGGGAAATAACTCGCCAGCAAAGCAATCCCTCCCAACACCAAAGGCGGGAACATAAAAGTCTTCAAGTCAGTCGCACTTACTCCATAAAGCAGGCTCGACATAACGCGCGTCAACGCAAACGCGCCGGCCAATCCGATGACCGTGCCGAGGGTGACGATCAAGAGCGACTGTTTGACGACCAACAAGGCTATCTTCCCCGGTTGCGCACCAAGGGCCATCCGAATTCCAATCTCCTGGGTGCGCTGAGATACCGAATAGGCCATCACGCCATAGATACCAATTGCGGCCAGAACCAAAGCCACCACCGCGAACACACCGAGCAAAAAGGTGGCGAAGCGTCGCCGCGCCAGCGAATCTGAAAGTCGCTGCTCCATCGTCTTAAACTCAAACGCCGGGAGTTCCGGATCAAGCGCACCGATCTCTTTCTTAATCGCCGGAATCACTGCTCTCGGATCTGATGAGGTGTGAACCACCACGAACATGGTGGCAATGGGAAACTGTTCGTGCGGGTGATAGATACTAATGGGCGGTTCGTTATCCACGCTGAATTCTTTCGTGTCGCGCACTACCCCGATCACGGTTCGCCAGGGTTCTTCGTCGCCACGCTCCAATCGTTTGCCGATCGGATCCTGGTTGGGCCAGAATCGCTGGGCCAGGTTCTCGTTGACGATGACCGTTTCTGCGGCGCCCTTAATGTCGCGCTGGTCGAATAGCCGTCCATTTACCAGTGGCACACCCATCGCGGGAAAATACCCCGGACTGACAAAACGTTCGTTAGACATGATGAAGTCGGCGGAGTTTTTTGGGACGTAGCCCTCGATCGTAATAGGTCCCCAGGCAAGGGCCACCGAACTCATTGGCAGCGAATAACTGGTGCCCGCCGCTTCCACGCCCGGGAGCCCTTTGATTCGTTCCACGAGTTGCTTGTAAAAATTGGTAACGGCTGGTCCCTTATATTTTGAATTGGGCAGCGAGAGACGAAACGAGAGCACGTTCTGGGCGTTGAATCCCGGGCTCGCGTTGTGAATCTGCTGGTAAGTACGGACCAACAAGCCGGCGCCGATTAGTAGTACCAAAGAGAGTGCGACCTCGATTACCACAAACAGGTTGCGAACCCGATGATGACCGCGGCCGGCTGAACTCCGTCCGCCGTCCTTCAACACTCCGTTCAGATCCACTCGCGACGCGCGCAACGCCGGCGCTAATCCGAACAGAATTCCGGTAGCCAGTGAAAGGAGGAAAGTGAACGCCAGCACTCGTCCGTCAACGTGGATCTCGCCCAGCCTTGGCAGTGTGTTGGCTGCAAACACTTGCAGAGCTCGCACAGCGATCACAGCCAGCAGCAGTCCTAACAGACCTCCCAATACCGACAGCAGCACGCTTTCAGTTAGCAGCTGTCGGATGATGCGAAGCCGCCCCGCGCCCACCGCTGCGCGAACCGCGATCTCTTTCTGCCTAACTGCGGCCCGGGCCAATTGCAGGTTAGCGACATTTGCGCACGCAATCAGCAATACAAAGCCGACTGCTCCCAACAGGATCAAAAGCGGACGGCGCACGTCACCGACCACTTGTTGCAGCAACGGCACCACACTAATCATGAACCCACTGCTGGGCGGATAGTTCTGCGGATACTGCTGTTTCATTCCACTAACAATCCGGTCAACATCGGCTTGGGCCTGGGTGAAGGTGACCCCCGGCCGTAACCGGCCAAAGATGTTGTAGTCTTCGTTAGTCCGCGTGGTCCTTTTGCCTTCACCCATAGGCAGCGACAACAGCATCTCGGCATTCGAGATCTTATTGACGGTCGGCATTACCTCCTGGTTCAAAGTGAAGTCCTGGGGCATGACGCCGACGATCTCGACGGGATTGCCGTTGAGCGAAAGTGTCTTGCCCACGATCTGGGTATCTCCGGCGAAGCGGCGTTGCCAGAATCCGTGACTCAGAATCGCAACGGTGGGCTTGCCCTGTTCGTCTTCGTCGGGCGTAAACACGCGGCCCATAATTGCCTGCGTCTGCAATAGGGGAAAGAGGGAGGATGAAACACGTGCGCCTTCGACGCGCTCCGCTGGTCCCTGGCCCGTCAGATTGAAGCTGCTGTCAATCGTTGCCGCCACCTGCTCGAAGACTTTGTTCTCCGCTTTGAGGTCGAGATATTGGCCCGGCGAAAACCAATCCTGGACCACGTTCAGCCCCGGCGAGCGGTTCCAAAGAATGACCAGAGTGTCGGCGTCCTTGTATGGCAGCGGCCGCAGCAGGAGAGCATTGGTGACGCTGAAGATCGCCGTCGTAGCACCGATACCGATAGCTAGCGACAAGACCGCCACTACCGTGAAGCGCAGGTTCTTAAACAGCATCCGAACTCCATAGCCGAGATCCTGCCATAGCGTTTCCATTCGTCAGTCTCCTTGCCGGAAGTGATGTTCAGACTACAATCGAGTTAATCCGAAAAATCGGATACTACAGCTTCAGATTGCCGGCGCATTTTAAGTTATGTTCGAGCAGTTTAGGAGAATTTTGTAGGTCGCCTCTCGAGAAGAACGCGATTGCATTTCTCTGTGCATCCTCTGTG
>JANNJZ010000260.1:0-3792 GCA_031396065.1 Pyrinomonadaceae bacterium
ACTGGCGTACGACAAGGGCATGCGGATCCTGGCCGCCAGCCAGGCGCTGTCGTCGGCGCTGGAAGCTGATGAACTATCTGCCAGCTTGTTGACGCGGGCGCTGATAACCGATGGACTGCAGGCGCACGCTGCAGACTATCAACCCAGAGACCAGAAAATAATGCTGAGCGAGTGGTTGAAGTTTGGCGAGGAGCGCGTGCCCAAACTTTACGAAGAAGCGAAATACGCAGAGGGTCGGATTCAGCGGCCCGTCTTGTTCGACTTTGTCAGAACGAAGCGTCAAACAACCCTCGCTGATCTCCGAAAATAGTTGAGAGTGGACTGGCCCTTTGAATCACCAAGCACCGATCCCCCTCGAAGCAGAAAATGAAAACTAAGCATCGCGGGTCTTACCGGTAACTCAAGGGAACGATCCACTAAAATACCCGAAATAGCACGGACGGCCATTCGTGTTTCGTTCTAAGTTGACGAGTTGAAGTAAGATGGGCTGAAAGGAAGTGTCTCACATTCGGAGGGGCATATGATCGTCCATTTACTTCGCTCGCTGGTGATTTCTGCGTTCGTCATGCAGCTGTGCAGTACGCTCACCGCACAAAGCCTGACCAACGAGAGTTCCTCAGAGCGGCGACCGCGATTATCCATTCAACTAAGCCACAATACCGACATCAGAGACGCCGCCTACTCCCCCGATGGCCGGTTCGTCGCTACGATGGGAAGTGACACTTCGTTGTTTTTGTGGGAGGCCGAGTCGGGCACCCAAATCAGAGAATTCGTTCATCCTTCGACGCTCTTAGCCTTCGCCTTTTCTCCCGATGGTAAGTTCATTCTTACCGGGGGAGGCACATATTTTGGTTTGGAGCATCGAGACGCATTTGCGATCCTTTGGAATCTAACCACTGGTAAGCAGGTCCAGGAATATCAGATACACCAGGTTACGTCCGTCGCGTTCTCTCCCGATGGTAATTCCGTATTAATTGGAGATATTGTCGAGGACACTTCAACCATCCGCCTGTTCGAAACCGTGACCGGCAAGGAGCTCCGAATCTACCAGCCAAAGATTCCCCATTTCCTTTCGGATATACGGTTCTCTCCGGATGGAAAGAGTATTTTTGCTAACGCCTGGGACGCGACCGTCCATTTGCTGGATCCGTCCAGCGGAGTTGTAGTGCGCAAGTTCAAAGATGGAATCGGCGGCTATAACCCTATGCCGATGTCGCTCTCGCCGGAGGGCCACTTCTTATTGACAGGGGGAACGACACAGCAGTTAAGGGGTAAGCCGGACAACATTGTTCGCCTCTGGGACGTGTCCTCGGGTGAAAAGCTGCGGGAGTTTAAGCATCCCTCCAGGGTCTACTCCATTACCTATTCGCCTGACGGAAAGTATTTCATCAGTGGAAGCGGTCCCGACGCGCTTGAGACCGGAGAATACAATGTACACCTTTGGGAAGTAGCCACCGGTCGCGAAGTGAATCGCTTCAAGTGGAGATCGCTAGTAAAACGTCTCACTTTCACTCCCGACGGTAAACAGTTTGTGGCGGTCGGCATCGGAAATCTCGTGGTCAGTAGTTGGAACACGGAGGACGGCAAACGCCGGCAACCATTTGAAGGATACGGCGCGATGGTCTTGGCGGTAGCTTTTTCGCCCAATGATCGCTTCATCTTATCCGGAATGGGGATCTACTTCGGATTGGAAGGAGTCCAGCGCAACTACACCGCACACCTTTGGAATGTAGATTCAGGTCGACAGGAATATGAGCTGAATCACCGAAGTCCCGTCGGGTCGGTAATGTTTTCGGCCAATGGCCGGTTGGCGTTGACCGGGAGCGGTTATGGGACAGACGCAGCAATCCTTTGGGATGTGAACACAGGTGAAAAAGTTAAAAGCTTTGTGCAAAGGTTTTCAATCAGCCCAACGGCAATATCGCGTGACGGTCATAAGGTTCTCACAACAACTCGCGATCCTAGTCTCGAGGGCAAGGCGATAGTGCGTCTCTTAGATATTGAATCAGAACGCGAGCTACTGAGATTCGATCACCCTGAGGGCTCCAACGTTAAGTCTGTCGCCTTTTCGCCAGATAGCCGGTACATCCTGATTGGCAGCGGATCCCGGTCACCTGCGGGCGTCGTCGGTCCAAACATTGCCACACTATGGGACGGGAACACCGGCAAAGAGCTTCTCAAGGTTCAAGTCCCTCTGTCGGTTTCCTCCGTGGCTTTTTCACCGGATGGACAAACCTTCGCAACCGGCAGCGGGGACACCATCGCCCGTTTGTGGAAAACATCGACAGGTAAAGAACTCCGTTCCTTTACAGGCCAAAAGGACGGCGTGACTACATTCGGTAATACCGTAGTAGCGTTTTCGCCGGACGGTCGCTTCATATTGACGGGAATCTCACCGCAGCAATACGAGGCCAGCGAACCGTTTGTAAGATTGTGGGAGGTGGCTACTGGAAAATTGATCAGAGAGTTTAAGCATCCGGTTCCGGTTCTGAGTGTCGCATTTTCGGGTGATGGCAAGTTTGTATTGACGGGCGGTCAGGATTCGACCACGCGCATTTGGAATACGGCGGCTGGAGAAGAAGTTTGCCGGCTGATCTCATTCAGGGATGGCACTTGGGTGGTAGTCGATGCTGAAGGACGGTTTGACACAAACAACCTGGAAGGGATCCGTGGCCTTCGCTGGATATTGGCTGATGAGCCGTTGCGACCACGGCCAATGGAAATCTTCATGCGCGATTATTACCAGCCGCGTTTGCTCCCGCGCCGGCTTAACGGTGAAGATCTAGCACCGGTGCGGCCGCTGGTAAACATAAACCGGGTCCAACCTGTCATCAGCATTACCGACATTACTCCGCAGCCAAACCAACCAGGATTGGTAACCGTCACGGTTGACGTTTCCAAAGCCGCAGATAAGTTTCAGGTGGGCGGTAAGGAAGTCACACGGGAGACTGGCGTTTATGATGTGCGACTATTTCGCGACCGCCAGATCGTTGGCGAGTCGCCGGCGCCAAACGACTCGCCGGGTAAAGCCGGCCAGCCAGCCCAGTCTTCAGAACTCCAGGCCTGGCGACAGAATTCAAGGGTCCAACTTGATCGGGGCGGTAAGCAAAGAATCAAGTTTCAAAATGTTCAACTGCCGCGCCGGGCAGGCGTCGAGCAAGTGGAGTTTTCCGCTTACGCATTTAACGATGACCGGGTGAAGAGCCTCACCGCGAGGAAAAGTTTTGTTCTGCCGCAGCCGGTTCAAGCGGTTAAGAGACGAGCGTACGTCATAACCGTGGGGGTGAGTGCTTACGAGAATAAAGCCTGGGACCTGCGGTTTGCCGCCAAAGATGCGACCCTCGCGAGTCAGGTGCTGGCCGAAAGTTTGGCGCAGGCTGGTGACTACGCGGAGATCGTTCCGCTATCGCTCACCTCCGATTATCGAGCCGAAGATAAGCAGGCCATTCAAACAACTGCGACCAAAGCGAACTTCAAGGAAGTGTTGGCCCTGTTGTCCGGAGCGCTCCCTGCACCAAGGTTACTCAAGAACATTCCTAACGCGGTTAAGTTAAGGAAAGCCACACCCGATGATCTCGTGCTAATTTTCTTTTCCAGCCATGGGCTCTATCGTAAAGTTGCTGGTCGCGATAGTTTCTACTTTCTGCCTTACGACATTGGGCCCGGTACTAAAATGGTGGAGACCCCCAGCCTCTTCGCCCGCAGTATCTCGAACGAAGAGCTGACAAGTTGGTTGCGCGAGGTCGATGCTGGAGAAATGATCCTGATCGCGAATGCTTGCCAGTCGGAGGC
>JANNJZ010000288.1:0-32056 GCA_031396065.1 Pyrinomonadaceae bacterium
AGTCCCGGCGTGCCGGGAATCGCGTACGGCCGGGCGAGTGTTTCGGGATCACGCGAGTAAGGCATGAAGTTCGCCGGGTCGGTCGCAAATGTGACATCGATCTTTGGCAGGTCGTCGATTTCGGGAAGGGCCCAGGGCTCGGCGCCATTCGCCAGATAGCCATCCGACAGGTAAAACACCGGCGTCATATACTTGAACGACAGTCGCACGGCTTCGATGGCCATGTGGAAACAGTCGGCCGGAGTCGCCGGCGCGAGCACTATCGCCGGACACTCGCCGTTTCTTCCCCAAACAGCCTGGAACAAATCAGCCTGCTCGGTTTTGGTTGGCAAACCGGTGGATGGTCCACCGCGCTGAACGTTGATTATTACCAACGGCAATTCAGTCATCACCGCCAAACCAATCGCTTCCTGCTTGAGGGCCACGCCCGGACCCGACGTTCCGGTTAGTCCGATATGACCGGCGAAGCTGGCGCCGATAGCGGAGCACACGGCGGCGATCTCGTCTTCCGCCTGGAAAGTCTTCACCCCAAAACTCTTGTGACGAGCGAGTTCATGAAGAATTTCAGACGCTGGGGTAATCGGATACGAGCCATAGAACAAAGGCCGGCCGGCGAGTTGCGAGGCGGCCACGAAACCGATGGCGGTCGCTTCATTACCGGTGATCTTTCGATACTTACCCGGCGCAATCTTCGCCTTCTTGATGGTGTAATGAGTGGTGAATACTTCCGTGGTGTCAGCGAAGTTGTATCCGGTGCGCAAAGCAATTTCATTTGCCTTGGCCAGTTCCGGATTCTTGCCAAACTTGCTGGTGATCCAGCTGAGGGTGCCTTCCATTGGTCTGTCGTAAAGCCAATAGAGTACGCCGAGGGCGAAAAAGTTTTTGCAGCGATCGATCTCTTTGCGGGAAAGCTCAACGTTCCCCTTCAGCGCATTCATGTTGAGTGTGGTAACGGGCAGCTTGTGCAAGCGATAACCGGCCAAAGAGCCATCTTCCAAAGGATTTGAGGCGTAATTGGCGTATTTCAAATTCTCGGGCGTGAATCCGTCGGTGTTAACGATGATTGTGCCGCCCTCTTCCAGGTCGGCAAGGTTTACTTTCAAAGCCGCGGGATTCATGGCCACCAAAACACTCGGCTGATCGCCTGGCGTCTTGATGTCCTGGCTGGAGAAGTTAAGTTGAAAACCGCTGACGCCGGGCAAACTTCCGGCGGGGGCCCGAATCTCGGCCGGAAAGTCAGGCAGGGTCGAGATATCATTGCCGACCACGGCGGAGGTGTTTGTAAACTGCGTGCCCGTCAACTGCATTCCGTCGCCGGAGTCGCCGGCAAAGCGGATCGTAACGGCTTCCTTTTCTTCGAGGTTCTTTTGCGCTTGTTCTACCAATGGTTCGATAACAGTGCTCATGATTGTTTAGAAGGTTTCCTTCCGTGTAAAAAAAGTAAATGGTGAATGGTAAATGGTAAATGGTGCAAAGCAGTTCCTTCTCCGCCATATAGACTGGTTGTTCTATTTACCATTTACCCTCCGTCTGTACTTTCCATCACTTGATCGGGATTCGGGGGCAAGTTCATTGTAGTTTTCGGATAGCTTTCAGCCAGATAGCCGATGACGTCGAAAACAGAGATAGACCCAACTAGTTTGCCCTCTTTCACGATGGGAATGTTTCGGTAACCCTTGTCGTTCATGATGGCAACAGCCTCTCCGATAGTTGCTTCGGTGGTTAGAGTCGCAACTACCGGCGACATCCAATCGCTCACCGGCGCATTCTGATCAACGGACTGACCAACAATCCTGGTTAGGACGTCGCGCTCGGTAAGAATCCCCACTATCGTGCGATCCTCTGCGCAAATAATCGCACAGCCGCCTTCGTCCCGCTTCATGGCCTCGATTGCTTTAGAGAGGGGAGTGGATGGGGCGAGACAGACGTAGTCGTCCGTCTCCATCGAACTCACGCTATCCTGGCGTGCCTTGCGCGACGACGCGGTTTTGGCGATTGCAACCGAAGGAGTTTGACTGGCTGCCGAATGCTCGTCTGACATTGAAGATTGCTCCGAACCGATTGGAGTGATAGCAGAGACGTATTCTAAATGCAAAGCGAAGTTTAGCACAAAGCGGGAAGACTCACGGGAAGGGGAGTAGGGAAAGAGGGGAAAAGGGTCAGGGGTAATGGGAAAGGCAACGACTTCCTCTTTCCCTCTTTCCCCTTTTACCCTACCATCACCGCTACTTTGTATCAGACTTAGCTGAAAGTGGAATGAGCGGAAAGCAAGGGATCCTTAACAGTGGGGGAAGCGAGGATGAAATGTTTTGCATGTGGCAGTACGGCTCTCGTCGAAGGTTCGCTGATGGATACCAATGGAGGGAGACTTGGGTTTCAACCGGCTGACATGTCTACCCTGAAAAAGATGTTAATGGGCAGTCGTAGAATTGTCTCGTATGGTTGTATTCATTGCCGAAACTTACAATTAACCGTTGAATTCAATGAAGGAGATATTCAAAAGTATCAAGAGTTTGAAGGCCAACAACCGGGCGTGCTGGAAAGAATTAATTCGGGCGAGGAACGAGAAGCCAGCTAGAGCGTTTGCAGGGAACCGGAGCAGCGGGAGCGGGGTTGGTCAATGAAGTATATTATTACCCTTTTTACCCCCGCTTCTCCAGCGACTGTAGTTCCCTATCGTAAGGCGACATCTCGACAAGTTTGCCAATTATGTCCGGCAAGACTTTCAGGGTGTAATCAATCTCGGCTTCGGTGTTGTAGCGGCCGAGAGAAAACCTGATGGAACCCTGGGCCGCCGTGTAGGGCACATTCATAGCGCGCAAAGTAGGCGAAGACTCCCGGGTAGTTGAATGACAAGCGGAGCCGGTGGAAACGCAAACCCCGGCCTGGTCGAGGTGAACCAGAATGTTTTCACCTTCAACATATTCAAAAGAGATGTTGGAAGTGTTAGGCAAACGTCTGGTGCGGTCGGGCGTTCCGTTTAATCGGGCAATCGGGATTTCTTTCAGGATGTGGTCTTCGAGCTTATTGCGCAGCCGTTCGATCCGTTCATGCTCGTCAAATGTTCGGGCCAACTCGCAGGCTGCGCCCAGGCCGACGACATTGGCAACGGCAGAGGTTCCGGCCCGGCGGCCTTGTTCCTGACTGCCGCCAATAATAAACGGAGGCAGCTTGACGCCTTTGCGAATGTATAGCGCCCCGATCCCTTGCGGCGCATGCAGCTTGTGCCCTGACAAAGCAAACAGGTCGACCTCGAGCTCCTTTAGTTGTATGGGGATCTTGCCGACGGCCTGCACTCCATCAACGTGAAATACGGCATCCGAGTTCTGCTTTACGATCGTTCCAATTTCTTCAATCGGAAACAGCACTCCGGTTTCATTGTTTGCCAGCATCACTGAAACGATGCCGGTATCCCGTCGCAAGGTTCTGCGCAGATCATCAAGATTAAGCTCGCCCGACTCATTGACCTCGAGCCAGGTTACTTCGCACCCTCTTTCCTCGAGGTGGACACAAAGATTCCGAACCGCCTCGTGCTCGACGCGCGTGGTAATGATATGACGCCGGGTCGGGTTCTGCTCGAGCAAGCCGCCGATGGCCCAGTTGTCTGACTCCGAACCGCACGAAGTGAAAACGATCTCGCTGGTCTCGGCGGCGCCCAACAATTCGGCCACCTGCTCGCGGGCCCGTTCGACCGCTGACTTCGTCCGCTGGCCCAGCGAATGCGCTGATGAAGGATTGCCGTAGATTTCGGTTAGGTAGGGTTGCATCGCCGCGAAAACTTCGGGCGCGACGCGGGTGGTGGCGTTGTTATCTAAATAAATCATTATTTGTGAATCTGCTTCCGCTACTGAATCAACCGAACATCGAAGCCGTAGTCAATGGCATTCCTGTGTAGGGGTCCGTCAAGAGTCCACAGTTCGGCGTCGAGTGATTCCGCCAGCTCGAGATAGGCTGCGTCGTAAGCACTCTGGCGACCGAGTAATTGGGATATTTCTATCACACGTTGAATGGCAACGATTGGATGGTATTGAATGGGAAGGACCAGAATACTATCGGCGGCTTCTTCAACTCTGTCTTTTGGGAACGTTCCGGCCACTACGAGGCGGGTGAGAGCGTTTGCAATTTCATATTGGGCCAGGAATGGTGCATGAAGTTCAACGTTGTCGTCGAGCCATTTTCCGATTTGACGAAGCACCAGGGTCCGTCGCGGGTCGCCGCTAACGAGTACCACCAGGAGATTAGCATCTAGAACGGGCATTAGCGGCTTCGGAGTGATCCGACATCCCGTCCTTCGCGTACTATCTCCACCGCATTAACTGGAGGCAAGGTTTCCGCTATCTTGTCGAGTCGAGCAAGGGCGGCGTCAATCTCCTCACGGGAGACCTGCTTTGGTTTATTTTGAGTTCGTTTGATTTCGATGGTCTCAGATTTTTTAGCCATGCTTTAAACCTCATAAGACTCTGGCTGAGCGCTTGATTTTAACTCTACAGTCGGTACCAAACCAAGGCCGGGTTTACGTTTACTCTAGTCACTAACAAGCTGATACTCTAGTCACTAACAAGCTGAGACCGTGAATAGTCATCCAGTATATCTTCAATCAATGGGTAGCATGAACGGCAGCCCGCCCCAGCGTTACAAGCGCGTGTAACCTGGGCAACAGTCCTTAAGCCGTTTACTTGAATTTCGCGCTCAATCGTCTTTTCCGACACTCCGAAACAGGTGCAGATGAGCGCCTGTTCGCCTTCCCAGCTGTCTCTGATCGCATCGCTATATTCTCGGATGGCGACGAGCAACGCATCGCATGCTAGTCGGGGACAGTCAGCACGCTCAGGTTTAACGGGGCCGAGCTGGGCTTCTAATAGTTGAACCTGCAGGCCCAGGTTCGCCGCTTCGGCGGTGGTCTTCCCGCGAACGTGTTCCGTCAATAGCGACGCGGAAGCTACCAGGACGCTACAGCCCGCCGCTTTGAATTTCGCCTCGACAATTCGCTGCGACTCATCAACGTGAAGGGAGATGCGCAAAGTGGCGCCACAATGAAACGACGCCGATCGTCCAATGAAGCTCGGCTCTTTCGCGTCACCGACGTTTTTTGGATCGAAGAATAGTTTGCCTATTGGCACCTGATTGCCCTGCACGAAGAACGAGTCCAATTCAAATTTCCCGACCAAAATGTGGTGTGCTCTCATTCACACCGCCGCTTTGGCCCGGTGTCATGAGCGACCGGGATAAACCGGCGTATAGAGTACAAGCTTTAGCTTGTGCTTTCGCTAGCGAAAGCTCGCCTGTCCCGCCAGCGGCAACCTGAAGGTTGTACTCTATACGCCTTTGACCCGCTGTTATAGAATCCCCACCCATGTTCAGCAAGTTTCGCCAACGCAGCTTAGAGCTTGAGCACCTCGACAAAGGTGACTACACCCCCGAGGAATACGAAGGTTGCATCGTCGAGCTGCAGCGGGTCAATCGTTGGCTGGGTGACGCGAGCGCGCTGCGAGACTCGCTGCTCCGGGAAATTGAGAAGCTGGATTTGCCGAGCTTTTCAGTTATCGATGTAGGCGCGGGTTCCGGTGAGCTTTTGCGTTCAATTGCAGAATGGGCAGGGAAGACTGATCGAAACGCCCAACTGGTGGGTGTGGAACTGAATTCACGATCCGCCAGCGCGATCATCCAGCAGTCAGGAACGTTTCCGATGATTAGCGCGGCGCGCGGCGATGCGTTTCAACTGCCATTTAGGAATCAGCAGTTCGACTTTGCAATCTGCTCGCTATTTACACATCACTTCAAAGATGACAAGGTCGTCGAGCTCCTGCAGGAGTTAAGCCGAGTAGCGGCTCGAGGCATCTTTGTCATAGACCTGCACCGCCACCCGATGGCATATTGTTTTTACACCACGGTAGGCAGATTGTTTTTGCACAACCGCTTGATTCGTGAAGACGGCGCCCTTTCGATTCTGCGAAGTTTTGCGCCCAGCGAATTGGCAGAGCTCGCCGACCGCGCTAATCTCCAGGACATCAAGGTTGAGCGCCACTTTCCATACCGCCTGGTGCTAAGCGCGACCGGGAGAGAATCGGCCTCCCCTTCAGTTGACGCGCGTACTGACTCAGAGATTCACGACCCTCGAGGGATTCGTCTGGCTTCATGACTACTAGGGCAAACACTTTCGATGTAGCCATTGCCGGTGCTGGTCCGGCCGGCACTAGTGCTGCGATTCAACTCGCGATGGACGGAGCGCGCGTGCTGCTGGTTGAGGAAAAGAAATTTCCTCGTCCAAAGCTATGTGGCGAGTTTATTTCTCCTGAATGCCTGGCGCATTTCAAGCGCCTCGAAGTCGCAGACCAGATGCTGGCAGCCGGTGGCACTTCGCTCACGCAAACCGTTTTTTACTCTCGCCGCGGACACCACGTCGCAGTTCCCAGTGAGTGGTTTAAGTCCGGTACAAACGCACTTGGGCTCAGCCGCAGCGAGATGGACCTTAAGTTGATCGAGCGCGCGAAGAGCTCCGGGGTAGTGGTTATCGAAGGGGCCCACGCGGCGGGATTGATTCGCGAGGGCGGACAAGTGCGGGGCATGCGCGTGAAGCCTGCCCACGTAAACGGTGACGGTGGCATTAGTGATCACCTGGCGCTGGTAACGATTGACGCTACCGGCAGGGCCCGAGCGCTGGCCCGCCATCTCGATCGGGGAACTCCAGGACTGAAAAAAAGAGAGAAACCCAAGCTGGTCGCTTTCAAGGTCCACCTCGAGAATGCGCGCGTCGCTGCCGGCGCCTGCGAGATCTACTTCTATAAGGGCGGATATGGAGGCTTGAGTGCAGTCGAAGGTGGACTTAGCAATCTTTGTTTTATCGTCGCGGCTGATGACGTTCGCCGTCACTCTTCGGATCCCGAAATAGTGTTACGTGAAGTGGTTATGAAAAACGTGAGGGCCGCCCAGACGTTGACTGCGGCTCGCGCCCGCACCCAATGGCTGAGTGTATCCCTGGAAGGGTTTGGAAAAAGAGCACTGGCTCCGGCGGACGGCCTGCTGACTATTGGAGATGCCGCCGCTTTCATCGATCCATTCACGGGCAGCGGCATGTTGATGGCGCTGGAGAGTGGGCAAGTTGCTGCGGAGACCGTCGCCTGTCATCTTCCCAAGCTCCGGGCAGGAGGTTTGTTTGAGTCGTTAACAAACCAATACCGGGCCGAGTACGCGGCCCGGTTCAATTCGCGTTTACAAGTTTCCGGCTTGCTCCGGCGCGCCGCATTTGTTCCGGGTCTGGCTGAGGCAGCCATACTTCTTTGCGGCCCAAGTTCTCGTCTCCGACGCAAACTTGCTCGCGCAACCCGTCAATCCAGAAGTCCGAGACCTCGGGCTTCCACCGGCTGACATGGCCGGCATATTGGGATCACCTTGAAGGCCCTGGGAAATTGATTGTAGGGGTGGCACTCCATGGCCCATCCCTGGTTGGGTTGGCGTGGCCGCGCTGTTTGATGGCGCCGCGAGGAGTGGCGGTAACGGAGTGCCACCCCTACAATTATTTTTCGCGGCATCCGGGCGTCTCTGCGTAACGAAACCTCTTCGAGTCAGCTTGAAAACTGCATCGCGCGGTGAACGTCGACGCTAAATCAAACTAATATAGCTATAAGCGCTTGCCACAGTGGAGCTTTTGGAGTAAAAAGACGGAGCGTTCTTATCGAGTGCTCTCTGGCGGTTTTCTCAGTGGTCGTTGTTAATCCGACCGAATTGCTCCCCAGACATGCCATGGGCAATCGAAGACTTTGCGACTTTCAAAACCGTTATTAGCAGTTTCATCTGACAAACTGATATCAGCGGGTTCTTACCCAGTCCGTCGATCTGGAGTCCCTAACAAACTAAGGAGAATGAAATGATGTTCGCTTCCCCTACGCGGTGGTTTAAGCCTTCAATTCGAATAGCTGGCCTTTTGATCGTTACGATCGCTTGTGGACTTCTGGGTGCGGGCGTCGCTTTCGGGCAAGCGCAGTCTAATGCTGCCGACCTGCAGGGAGTCGTGCGTGATCCGCAGGGAGCTGTAGTTGTCGGCGCCAATGTGACGGCGCGCAATCCGGCCACGAATTTCTCGCGTTCCGCCCAAACGAACGATGACGGCTATTACCTGATCGTAAGCTTGCCGCCGGGTGATTATGAGGTAAGCGTGGAGGCCCCAACGTATAAGAAAGCGGTGGTGCCGTCCTACACGTTAACCGTCGGCTCTCGTTCGGATCTGGATGTAGCTCTGGAGGTCGGCCAGATATCTGAGGTGGTCAACGTCTCCGCTGGAGACCAGCCGGTGATCGAGACAAGTCGCACAACTGTTTCCGGCACCATCGAACAGCAGCGCATCGAAAATCTGCCAATCAACCAGCGCGACTATCTGGGTTTCGCAACCACAATGTCTACCGTTAGCCGCGGTAACGATCGGCCCATTGGTCCGGCCCCTTCGTCGGGGTTGAACATTGGCGGCCAGCGTGGGCGCTCTACCCTCGTGCAGGTTGACGGAGCGGACAATACGGATAACTCAGTGAACGCATCTCGCAGCACGGTTTCGCAAGAAGCCGTCCAGGAGTTCCAGGTATCCACAAATTCCTATGCGGCTGAATTTGGACGCGCAACCGGCGGCATTATCAACGTGGTTACCAAAGCCGGCACCAACAACTTTCGGGGAAACGTCTTTGGATTCCTGCGCCACAGAAGTTTCCAGGCACGCAACGCTTTCGCGCCAATCGAGGATCCGCCGTTCACGCGCGCGCAGTATGGCGCGACACTTGGCGGTCCCATCATTAAGAACCGCACGTTTTTCTTCGCCGCCTTCGAGCAACGTCGTCGCCAGGAGTCGGGCTTTTTTACCAGCAACGTGGGAGCGGGACTGACCTCGAGCGTTACGATTCCGGCCGCCATCCTCGGAGTAGCTCAGACATTCGACAATATTACTGCGGCTCAGGCAGCTTTCATCGGAGCTGAGCTGGCGAGCGGTGTTCCCGCTCGCATTAGTAATGCGGTCGCTTACGCGCATTTTGCTTCGGTCGGTGGGCAAACTGGACTCAATGGTTTTAGTACGCTAAGAAATTTCCTGCCTGGTATTGGAATTCCACAGGGAGCAGTAATTGGCCCACGTTTTCTTTTGGCTGGCACTCCGGTTCCCACGGCTGCAAACAACGCCGCCGTTCCGGGATTCACCACGGTGGATTCGGCTGGACGTCCGGTCGGTTTTCGCGCGCTCAACACTCTGTCCCGTATCTTCCCGATTTCCGAGTCCACGACGTTCTTCTCAGTCCGTGGCGATCACAGCTTCAACAACAGCCAACTACTCACCATGAGATTTGGTTACAACCCAAGCGACCTGACCGGCATTCAGGATGAATCTCAGAACCAGACGCTGGGTCAAAACGATTTTTCGCGCACCGGTATTCAGACGTTGCGTGACACTTCTTTCATAACGTCGCTCAACTCAACGATTTCAAGTTCGCTTATTAACGAAGCACGCTTTAGCTATAGCCGGCGTCATGCGACCTTTGATTCACAGGTTCCGGGCGGCCCCGCCATTCAGATCTCTGGCGCCGCGTTTATGGGTCCAAACCCGTTCTCACCTGTCGATCGGACGGAAACGCGTTTTCAGTTTTCCGACAGCGTGAACTGGATTCGCGGTAATCACACGTTCAAGTTTGGCGCCGATGTTAATTTCGTCAATGTAGACGCGAGCTTCCAATTGAACTTCCCAGGGCTGTTCAACTTCGGTGAGCTTTCAGCAGGAACGCTGGCAGCCGGTTTTATCCCCGGTCTCTCACCGTTAGCCCCACCATTGTTACCAGTGCAGTCATATGGAATGGGCATTCCGGGAGTATTTATTCAGGGCTTTGGCAATCCCATCAGCTCCATCAAGAACCGTCCTCTGGCATTCTTTGCCCAGGACTCGTGGAAGGTGCGGCCAAACTTTACGCTCAACTATGGCGTTCGTTATGACGTCGAGTTAACCGACACCATTGCTCCTATTCCGTTTACGGATCCCTTAACCGGCTTCCAACTATCAGCCGCCGATTTCCTGGCAGCCCAAAACTCATTGGGAGTTCAGCAAGGCTTCCCGCGTGACACAAATAACTTTGCGCCGCGCCTCGGGGCAGCCTGGGACATTCACAACAACGGCAAGACTGTAGTCCGGGCAGCCTTCGGTCTCTTCTACGATCATCCGCTGTTGGCCATAGCATTCAACTCGGACATTGCAGATGCCGCCCAGCAGCAGCAGTACACCAACGTCCTGCCGGGAAGTCCCTTACCAAATGCTTCATTTAACCTCGTACAAATCTTCCAGGGGACTGTTTGCTCGGCTGCTACCACCAATGCGTTTTGCGCGTCTTTGCCGGCAGGATTTACCACGCCCGGCGTAGCCCGGACGGCTCAGTACCTGCCGGGCCGTTTGCGGTTTAACGACCAAACATTCGTGGGCTTTGGACCAATCCTTCCCTTTACCCTCAACGTAGCCCAGAACTTTGAGTATGCCTACGCAAACCAGGGCAACCTGAGCATCGAACACCAGGTCGGCAAAGACATGTCTGTTTCGGCCAGCTACCTGTTTGTTGGCGCCCATCACTTGCCACATCCGCAAGACATAAACTCGCCGCAAACCGATCTACTGGTGGAAAACTTCAGGCGATTCGCTGGGGTGGCCCCAGCCTCAAATTCCCAGGCACTCTTTTTCTCTTTGCCTGCTGCGTGTCCAGGCGCCGGTTGTCCTCCGGGTTTCACGGTCATTATTCCGGGCCTGGTGGGTCGTAATGCGCTGGGTCAGGGCGTAGTTAGCCCACCCGCTGCCAATTTCTTCCGGCCGAGTGGTCCAAACTACTTCTTTATCAACTCAGCCACTGGTGGTCTAGTGTCCAAGGCCGCGTTCGACGCAGCGTTGGCGGCCGCGAATAGTGTGCGCACGCCTGGCCTGCTGTCCCCGTTTGCAGATGTGAGTGCGCAACTTTCAGACGGCAACTCCAGTTATAACGCCCTCAGTCTGGAATTTAAGAAACGCTTTTCGAATAACTACCAGTTTCTCGCGTCTTACACCTGGTCGCATTCGATCGATGATTCTTCCGATTTGCAGACGCTGCTTAAGCCGCAAAACAATCGCAACTTCCGCGCGGAGCGCTCTGATTCTCTCTTTGATCAGCGCCACCGTTTCGTGATGAGCGGCGTTTGGTCAGCTCCGGGGGCATGGCATTCGGCTAGTGGAGCTCGGCGCTTTCTCGCCGGCTTTACCGTTGCCCCGATTCTCGAAATATCTTCGGGGCGTCCCTTCAACATCGTGACCGGCTCGGATGCGAACGGAGATTTGCAAAGCTCGAATGATCGCCCGAGTGTTGATGCGAGTGGCCTTCTTTTCACTCCGGTGACTGCTTTCACCAGCGGCAGCCTGGGGCGCAATACAGGTATCACCCACTCCTATGCTGCGCTTGATTTGCGAGTCATGCGGGCCTTTCGCATTGGCGAAAGTATGCGCCTGGACGTCATCGCTGAAGGCTTCAACCTCTTTAACCGTTTCAATGAAGCCGGCGCGTCCTCTTTCTTCCGAGACGTGAACGACTTTAGGCAGCGGGCGGATAATGGCCGTTTTTATAGCCGGCCGACTGCAGCTTACGACTCGCGGCAGTTTCAGTTTGGGTTGAAGCTGAACTTCTAGGAAACACTGGGACAGGCATTCCGGCCTGTTCGTCATGGTTAGACAGAAAGTCGGCCGGCGAAGCAATTCAGCCGGCCGTTTTCTTTTGGGTTTTGAAAGACCGTGCTTGAAAGGCCGTGTAAATTCATGCTGACGCTACGCGTCGAAAACACTTGATCGGAGTTTTCTGAAATGTGTCGGGCATGAAGAAAGGAGTTTGTCGGACAAAACTACTTGCGCTACAGTGAAGGACGGGCGAACTAAAGTCCTGGTCGAAGCATCCGAAAACATGCCATTTTTGGTGAGCTCCAATTAACCGCAAACAAAGCCCTCTCCCCGGGGAATTCTTTATGATAGATCGATATTTCAGGCAGTTTCTGTCCATCGCTACCATTATCCTGAGCCTGGCCGCGCTCAGCCTGGCGCAATCGAGCCGACCGCGACGAGTTAAGCAGCCGCCGCCGCCCGAGAAGCCGGTTGAAGAACCTTTGTTGCGCCCGGAACCGAAACAGAGCCCGTCCTCCCGTAATAACGCCAATCGTCCGCTGCTTGATGTGCAGCCGGTGAAGCCGGTAGGAGATACGGTTGCGTCTGCTGATCCAAGCCCGGTCAGCAGCGGTGCCCGCGCGACTACGGCCAACACTGCTCATGCCTATCAACTTCTGCAACAAAAGCAGTACGCCGCCGCTGCCAAAGAAGCCAAGGCGATCTCCGCGCAGTTTCCCAACGAGGCGGAGGCTTGGAAGATAGCTGGGTTTGCCGAGTTGAATCTCAAACAGTATCCGGCTGCTATTGAGGACCTGCAAAAGGCAGTTGATTTGCAAAAGGTTGCGAAGCAGGAGGATCCGAACACCGCGGACGCATTAGGCCAGGCGTATGTGCTTTCTGAGAAATATGATCGGGCGCTGCCGCTACTTGTCGCCGCGACCACGCGTCCCGGTGGCACCTCAGACCCCGCAATGCTTTACTATCGCGGCTTGGCCGAATACAAAACTGGCAAGCTGGTCGACGCCGAAAAAACTCTAAATCTGGTGGTCAAGGCCAATCCCAAGGATTCGATCTCACTTTTCTATCTGGGACAGATTGCGGTAGGCAAAAACGATCTTGATGGCGCAATCGCAGCCCTCAATCGAGCCACAGTTAGTGACCCACGTTTCGCAGCTGCCTGGACTCTGTTGACCTCCGCTTATTTGCGACGAGCCGCGTTGAGCGAGGAGCCCGCTAAATCGTCTGCCGACTATCTCAGCGCGGTGCGGGCTGGTGAAGGGTTAATAAAAGTAAAAACAGATTCCGAGGCGGTCACGCTATTTGGACAGGCGCTGATTGGCTCTGAACAGTTTGCTCGGGCCGCGGCCGCGCTCGAGCGGGCCACCTTGGAACCTGGCACTAAAGCGGTCACGTTCTACTTGCTTGGAATTGCCCAGTCGCGAGCCAAGAACTTCCCCAAAGCGATTGCCGCGCTCCAAACTGCCGCTCAGAAGTCGCCGGATGACATCAACGTCTATCGAGAGCTTGGCTATGCCTACGAAGTTACCAAGCAATATGCAAAGGCGTTAGGTGTTTATGAAAAAGGATTGGGTCTCGCGCCTGCTGACACAGATTTCAAGGAAGCGGCTGAGCGGGTACGGCCGTTCGCCAAATGAAGCGGAAAGTCTGAAACGAGAGTTTGAAAGCTCGGAGGTATCGCAAATGAGATTGGTAGGATTTTTAATGCTGACGTTGGTTATGGGTGTAGCAGTGTCCGCCCAACGTCCTCGCACCGCTGACCCGACCCCAACGGATGCTTCTAAGGCCACGCCTCCTCCGGCTCCGCAGAAAATGGAAGCGAAGTATGAAGGTGGTGTATTTGGACATAACAAAACGATGGAAGGTACGCTCAGCTTTGACGATACCAATGCGCGGCTGCTCTTTCGCAACAAAAAGCAGAAAGAGATGTTCTTCATTCCTTACAACGCCGTAGTCTCGGCATTTGCTGATACGCAGAAACGTCAGCCGGCTGCGGCAACGGTGGCCCAGCATATTCCCATTCCCTTCTATAATCCCCTTGGATTGATCAAGACGAAGGTCAGATATCTGACTCTCCAATTCAACGATCCCGACACCAACGTGTCTGGCATCACCAGCTTTCGACTGGCCAATAAAGACCTACTCGACTCGGTAGTTTTCGCCCTCGCCAACAAAGCTGGTCTGACAGGGCGCGGTGATATTTATGTGCGGAAGGCGGGCAGCGCCAAGGCGAAGGATTTGACGATCCCTTAATTCCGGCGACTTCAGAAACGAGAGGCGGGCCATCGCAAATTGGCCCGCCTTTTCTATGCCTGCCTCGAAGTCGAATAAATCAGCCCTCGTCTGTTTTACTAGGGTTAGTTGGGCTACTATAAAAGTTGTATTAAACTTAGATAACTACATGTCACTAATTAGGATTCGAGGTGCCAACCGTCACTGGCTGGCAGCGCTTGGTTTGATAGGGAGGAAGAAGTTGATGAGAGATAGATCAAAAATCAATGTTCACAGCAAACGAATAGCTGGGGTTGAATGGTCACTCCTGCTAATGCTTGCGCTTGCCTTTGTGTGTGCACCGGCGGCCAGCGCTCACAAGCCCTCAGCGGTCGAAGAACAATCACACTATGCAAAGCTTGACGGTGCGCGCATTCATTACCAGAACCACGGTAAAGGGAAGGAAGCGCTGGTTTTGATTCACGGCTGGACGTGCAACGTCGACTCCTGGAAGGATCAGGTGCCCGAGTTTGCCAAAAGGAATCGCGTGATCGTGATAGATCTTCCTGGCCACGGACTGAGCGACAAACCACAGCTCAACTACAACATGGACTTGTTTGCGCGCGCGGTTGAAGCGGTGATGCGCGATGCGCACGTGGAGCGAGCAGTCCTGGTGGGTCACAGCATGGGCACGCCGGTAGCCAGGCAGTTTTATCGCAAGTATCCCCAAAAGACTTTGGCAATTGTGATCGTCGACGGTGCGCTGCGCCCTTTCGGTGATAAGAAAGCGATGGAGGGGTTTATGGCCCCGTTGCGCGGGGCAAACTATAAAGAAGCCGGGAAACAGATGTTTGCCGGCATGGGGGGGCCGAATCTGTCCGCCGAACTCCAGGCGCGAATTCAAGCTTCATTTCTCAACACGCCACAATACGTGCTGGTGAGTGCGATGGAAGGCATGGCAGACGAATCGATCTGGGGACCGGACAAGATATCCGTACCGGTATTGGCGGTCCTCGCCAAGTCACCTTTCTGGCCTGCTGACACCGAGCAGTTTTATCGCAGCATCGTCTCCAACCTCGATTTTCAAATGATGGAAGGCGTAGGACATTTCCTGATGATGGAGAAGCCAAAGCAGTTTAACGAGTCGGTGATAGCTTTTCTCGACAAGAACGCTCTTCTGAAGAAATAAATAAAAGTACTGAGTACTAAGTCCTGAGTAAAAGAAGTGATGAGTGATGAGTGATGAGTGATGAGTACAACCATCCTCTTACTCAGGACTCAGGACTCAGGACTCAGCACTCAGCACTCAGCACTCAGCACTCAGGACTTTCTTTTACTCATCACTCATCACTCATGACTCATCACTTCCTTTGTTTCCTTTCCCATGTTTTTAGACATCTCGCCTTTACGAATCTCACGCGACTATCGGCTGCTCTTTTTTGGCCAACTCATTTCAGCTTTCGGTTCGGTGACGGCCTTCGTCGTGGTGCCGGTGCAGGTTTATCAACTGACCGGATCGACGCTTTTGGTTGGGTTGTTAAGCGCATCGGAATTTGTGTTGATACTGTTTATGGCATTTGTCGGCGGCGCGTACGCAGATTTCATCGACAAACGAAGGATGCTGCGGCTGACGGAACTCGGGCACACATTTGTTACTGCCGTGCTCGTTTTCAATGCGACTCTAGCGCGTCCGCAGGTATGGCTCTTGTTCGTTTGTGCCGCTCTCCATGCCGGACTAGCCGCTTTGCAGCGTCCATCATTCGAAGCGATGTTGCAAAAACTTGTGCCCGTCGAGTTGATGGCTTCGGTCAGTGCCTTGAATTCTTTGCGTTGGAATGTGACCTCGATCCTGGGCCCGTCATTGGCCGGAATTATCCTCGCGAGATATGGCGCCTTTACTGCTTACGCTATCGACCTCGTGACTTTCGCCGCCTCGCTGACAGCGATGTTTATGATTCAGATCGTGCCGCGGGCGACTCAGACCGAAGAACGTCCGACTTTGAAGTCCATGGTAGAGGGTTTGCATTATGCCTGGCGCCGCAAAGAGATCCTGGGAACTTATCTCATCGATATGAATGCGATGTTCTTCGGAATGCCCACGGCACTATTTCCCGCGATGTCTGCAAACTTCGGGATAGGAACGGTTGGTTTTTTCTACGCGGCACCTTCAGTTGGCGCCCTCTTTGTTACCTTGACTTCGGGCTGGACTAAAAAAATCAATCGGCATGGTTTGTTCGTCAGCATTGCCGCCGCGCTCTGGGGCGTGGCGATGATATTTTTCGGCTTTGCCGAGAATCTATATTTGGCTTTGTTTTGTTTAGCCCTGGCCGGCGGGTTCGATATGATCAGCGCGGTCTTCCGGATGACGATTTGGAGTCAGACGATTCCGCACTACCTGCGTGGGCGGCTCGCCGGGTTGGAGATGATCAGCTATACCTCCGGACCCCGACTCGGAGACGCCGAAGCCGGAATCGTCGCCACACTTTTCAGCGTGAGAACTTCGATTGTGTCGGGTGGGATCCTGTGCGTCATCGGAACAGCAATAATCTCGGGGCTGATTCCTGAACTGATCAGATACCACGGGGCGGCCGGCATCAAGCAGAAAGAATTGGAAGAGGCAATGCGTGAAACCGAAACCAGGGCCCTGGTCGTTGACTAAGAGAGTCGCATTTGTTCCGACGCAGTATTGAAGCGGCGCCACTCCGTGGCCGCCCTTATTGAATCCCGATTCGTGTATTTTGGTTTCTTCAAATCCAGTCACGGAGTGCCGCCCTACAGTTTGATCAAGTCAGCTCATACTCGGCGCATGCAGCCCGACGCCGAGCGATGTCTAGACTACTTGTCGGGTAAAACTTGATGTGAATGAGTCAAGTTTTTGGGTCGGCAGTAAAACAGAGAGTTAGCCGAGTTGCGGTGCGGGTGCGTGATAGCCTTTGCGGCTCTGCCGCCTTCCGTGCGGAAAGGCTCGGCCTTTCCGATAGCGGTTTCATTCTTCGAGGCTGCGCCTCTGATGTCGCCCGGAGGCATAGCCTCAGAATAGATAGAGGTGCCGGTGAGGCAGAGAGCCTCACCGCACGGAAGGCGGCCAAGCCGCAGAACCACGCTTAGAGTCAAGCTCAGAGTGGAAGAGCGAGCGAGACTTGCAGCACCGGGGAGACTCCAGAACGAAACAGACTTGCAGAGAGACTCGGAGACCGAGGCGGGATTTGCAAACAGAGATGGAGTCGCGGATGGATGCGGACAAACGCACCGTATTTACCCGGGAGAATCCGCGGCCAGAATACCAACACACGTCTGATCGGTCTGAGGCAGAGCCTCGCTAGAGATTTAGTGGATCGCCCAGTTCGCTGCTAAATTAGGCAGCCAGGATAGGCACAGGTGTTTAGACGGACGGTCAATGAGTTGTTTTTTGGTTGCACGTTCCGGGAACCGAGGCCGTCTGCCAGTCGTACCTGCTTCTATCAGTTTAAGCTCTCAATAGACTCCGCGAGGATATTATGTTTTGTCCAAATTGCGGCCAGGCTCAGCCATCTGACGACACTCGTTTCTGTTCACGCTGTGGGCTGTCGCTCTGGGAATTGGCCAAGTGGCTGGTTGATGGCGCGAACGCACCATGGCAGCCCGTTCAGTCCGCGAGCGAGCCTTCACCTCGAAAGAAGGGTATCCGGCGCGGAGCCAAAATCGCGTTCATAGGTGCGGTGGTTTTTCTGGCTGCCTTTGTGTTAGCTCTCTCCGCTGACGCTCCGGAATTCCTGATTGTACCGTCGCTGGTTTTGTTTGCCGGTTTGGTGTGGATGTTGTATTGCCGTCTCTTTGTGGACAATACGCCGCGGGCCACGAAGCAGGTGCTCGCTCAACCAAATCGCCCCAATGAATATCTGCCTCCGGCGCAAGTCAATCCGGTGAATCTATTACGACCAAGAGAACCAAACACCTCAGAGATTGTGCGACCGCCCAGCGTCACGGAGTACACCACCAACCTGCTTCGGAATCGAAACAAGACTTAGCGAGGTGGGCCATAGGACTTATAGGACGACCTATCCGACCTATACTTGCAATCCTGGCTCCTCTGACTCCCATGAACGCTTCCGTCGTGAAGAGAAAAGTACCCTTCCCATTCGTTCTTGATGAACTGGAACCGCTCCGTCCGGTGATCAAAAGTATGTTTGGTTTCACCCATATCTACTTCGCCGACCGGCTTCTCTGCTCTTTGCGCGAAAACCCCAAACAGAAGGGAACCAATGGCCTTTGGTTATACACCACCACGGAACACGTAGACAGTTTGGCTCGGGAGTTCCCAGAACTATCAAAGCGACAACTCTGGCGTTCCGGAAAGAATGCCTGGATCGTTCTGGCTTCCAGACTCGAAAATTTTGAAGAATATGCTTTCAGGGCGTGCGAACTGATCCTGAATGGAGATCAACGAATCGGCAGAGTAACTCGAGGGAGCGCAGGAGTTGCCTCCGAATCCATGCGTTTAGAGTACAAGCTTTAGCTTGCGTGTTTGGCCCAGCGGCAATCTAAAGGTTGGACTCTAAACGCCTGCCTGGCACGGCACTCACTCTCTTCTCCAGACAGACCCTCCGCAGGCTAGCTAGGAACTATCGATATCCGAGAAAGTTCTTTAGATACGAATGTATTGCGTCTACAGAAATTTCCGTTGAGAGAAATCCTATGTAGTTGTCAGGTCTTAATAACACACTAAACGGTCGGTCTGTGCCGAAGGCTTTAGCAGCGTTGGGGTGAAGTGGAATCTCGTGGAAATCCATGAGATGCCCATATTGACGTTCAAACTCCGCTCGCAAAGCCTGATGATCACTCTCTTCCGTTGCGAACACCAGGAAGTGGGCCTTTGCTTCGCGCAGTTGGTCGTAAATGCTGTGACCATCTACCAGAAAGTAGGGCATCCGATCTCCGGCTTTGACCGCGAAGTTTTCATCTCCCGCATGCTGACTCAGTGAGCTGTGTCGATAGTTGATTCCGATTTGCGAAACGAGTGGGAAGACAAAGTTTCTAACTGAGTCGAGACCGAGGAAGTATTTTGCGATGGAAGGTATAACACTGGTGCGCAGAAACGAGAGAAACCATTCCTCACTCGCCAGAAACTGAAACGCCCGATCAGTCGTTTGGGTGAGGTTTTTGGCGTTCTCGATCCGCTCCTCGTTATAGGTTTCCAGAAGTTTTTCGGGTGCCTTGCCTCGCATTACCAGGGCCATCTTCCAGGCGAGATTGTAGCCGTCCTGGATTCCGGTGTTCATTCCCTGTCCTCCGGCGGGCGTGTGAATATGCGCGGAGTCTCCCGCCAGAAAGCACCGACCCTCCGAAAACCTATTAACATGCCGAGTGTGAACTCGGTAGGTTGAAAACCAGGCTACATCGTGAATATCGAGTTCGAGTTTTGCCTCATCCTTAATTTGCTGTTCGATCTCTTCATACAAAACCTCGCCTTCGTGCTTGGAAAACTCTTCCGGAAAGGAACCGACGATGCGGTAACGCTTATCGCCTTTAAGGGGAAAGAAAGCCAGCAGCGAGCCTTTAGACAAACAAACGTGGAGGGCGTCGTGGCTGAATTTCCAATCGACCTTCACATCGGCGACGAAGAACATTCGTTCGACAGTGCTGCCCTGGAATTCAAGGCCCAGGGCGTGTCTGACCAGACTTCTGGCGCCGTCGCAGCCAACCAGAAATCTGGCTTCGACGGTTTGCGAACCGCCGCCGGCTGCAGCAAATTGCGCCGTAACCCCCGCATCAGTTTGGGAAAGGCTCTTGAATTCCGTTTTCCAGAGAACCTCCTTGCCGCTCTGCGCCAGATACTCGTATAGGAGGCGCTCGTTCTTGCTTTGCTCCAAAAGCAGCATGTATGGATAGTCGCTCATACCCAGTCCGATGCTTGAGAAATCGAGTTCAGCTCGCTGCTCTCCGCCGACGAGCAAGCGAACCTTACCCGCGATTGCGCCCTGTGCAACTGCTTTTGAAGCCAGGCCAAGCTGCTCGTAGATTTCGAGAGTCCGTGCCTGCACGCCAATCGCTTTGGAAAATGGCGTCAAGCCTTCGTTCCGCTCAACGATGACAAAATCGATGCCGTATCTAACTAGCTGCGTCGCCAGCGATAGTCCAGTTGGGCCAGCGCCGACGATCACCACGTCGGTCTTAGTTGATTGATCCTTCATCAATTCGCAACCTCTGATCGCCTAACATGCACAACTGGTTTTGCTGGGACCGCGGGCGCCCTCGCCCGCACTGTTAGCCAGGCACGAACTATTTTCTGACAATGACTCTCGAGTTAAGTTGCGGGCGAGGGCGCCCGCGGTCCCAGTGAAGGCGTTGACCTTTGGGCCCGCAATCAGAATTGATTCTCGAACGACCTAAAATCCTGTTCGAGTCTCCACTGTAGGCGAGCCTTCTCGCTACCCTCGAGGTATTGCCTGCAAGCGGCCGAGGTTTCCGCGGTTCTGGAAATATCTCTCGCGCATACAGCTACTGGGGTAAACTTTTTCGCGTTGGCCCACAGGCTCCCGCCGGGCAGAAAAGCGTACTGCAAACTGGTCCGCGCCATGGTCTTGAGTTGAACATAGCCCAATCCATGGTCCTGCGCCGCCTTGAGATATTCACGCGAAATCTCCGAACGTGAGACCCCCTCGTCGTCTGTTGCCAACGCGACCGGCACGCCATATTGCAGGTAGGTGGCCAGTGGATGTTGTTCCTTCTTTACCCCGAGGATCAGATCGTTGCTCGTCAAACAAATCTCAATCATGACATCACGCCGCACCAGTTCCTTCAGCAGACCGTAGGGATCGTCTTCGTGCATGATGTCAACGCCATGACCGATGCGTTCAGCATGGCCCTTCAAGACCGAGTCGCGTATGTGAAAGGTGAGTCCTTCTGGCGGGACTACGCCGGGCGCGAGTTCACCCGCGTGCAGCGAAATGTGAGCGCGCGGATACTGAGGTCGAAGGAAGTTAAGCATCTCCATATGCAGATTGAAGTTCTGCATGGAGGCTAGCCAATCCTCAGGCTGCACCAGATTCAGGGCCACGACCTTACTGTTTGGATCATTGGCGAGGGCGAATCCTGTGACCATCTGAGCGAATACTTGTCCCAGGGCACTGCCGCGGGATACCTGTGAGATGTACCGGATGGTTACTGAGCACCCAGGCTTGGCTTCAGCTGTGCCGCACTTCAACAACCTGTTTTTCTCAGCTTCAGCCTCCTGCAACTTTTTGACGCCAATCGCAGGTGCATCGTTAATACCACTGGCCTTCAACTTCGCGAGCGTGGTTTCGAGTTGCTGAATCAGCGGACCGTCAAACTTGTCATCCCAGCCGACCTGTTTACCGATGTCGCTTGATTTACCTTCATCCGGCGTCAGCATCAATTCAAGATAAGTGACATTCCCACGTGCCGCCCTCGATGTCACTTCGGCGAGCATGGCTCCGGTTTGTCCCCAGGTGGCTGGGCTAAATTTGACGAAGGCGTCGAAAAACTGGTCATGCGCATTTTGTCCTGAGTATTGCCAATAACGCATTGACCACGCATCGATCAGCTTCCGATAAAGGACTGTATTACCGAGAGCCGAGCTCACGGGTAGTTGTCCGGAAGCCTGATCGCAGGGCGTCTGCGACGGCGCTGATAAAGTCATGGTCACCTGGTTCACGCACAAGTCCTTCTTAGCTGCCCAGTCAATAAACGACTCCGCGTAAATGGCTCCCGAAAGATGACTGTGCAGATCGCCACCCTTTGGCAACTTCAGGAGGAAGGCCAGCATTTGGGGCGGCGATTTACGGATTGACTCGAAATAGCTTGCCGACCGTTCTTCAGCAGTTCGGCCAGGGTTTGTCTTGACAGACTGCGCCGTACCGGCCAGCCAACAAAACAGAATCAGTGCCAACGTCCCAGAGAGACTCAAGAACTTTGAACTGGGTGAGTTTGTTCTGCGCATCGTTTTTTTTTCCTTCACTTGAGAATGCTTGACTGTGTGTTAGAACCGCGTACGTAAGCGCTCCGAAACGTTAGAGTCGTGACTCACCCGTTACCCGAGACTGGGTGAGAAGCCTTGTAGGGGTGTCACTCTGTGGGCACCCCTCTTCGAGCACCTCAATTTCCGGATGACACCGCAACCTCCACGAGGGGTGGCCACGGAGTGCCACCCCTACAATCAGTTTCCACACACCCTCTCGCGCAGGTAGTTGGCAGTCTTAGCGAGTAAGCCGATAAATTAGCAGCGCTGCCTTTTTCGTTATCTTCGGCAGAGATTCCAGGTCGACGAATTCACCGGCCGCGTGCGCCCCGCCACCGCTGGCGCCGATTCCGTCAAGTCCCGGAATCAGGTGTGAAACAAACGCGATATCACCTGCGCCTCGGGCACCCGGGTCGAGTGCCTCGATTTTCCCGAAGCCCAGATCCTGGCTGACCTGATCCATCTCGCGTAGCAGCGCATAGTTTCTATCTGAAGGAGTCATCGCCGGATAGCCGTCGTCAAAGGTGATCTTTGAGGAAGCGCGTGGGAGAGATCGAGCAACTATCTCGCGCATCTTTGCCCGAGCGGCTTCTTTCTGTTCCTCACTGATGAAGCGCAGGTCACCCATGACGATCGCTTTCGCTGCCACTACATTCGTTTTGCCATTGGCGGTGCCCGCTGGTCCGTCTAACGTCGCTTCAGTGCCACCCACGATTACGCTGGGATTGAAGGTCAAATACTTTTCCTGGCGAAGTGATTCGTAAAACTGATTGATGATGCGGGCAGCCTCAAAGATCGCGCCACCACCCATGTTCGCTCCAAAGATCCCGGCCGAATGTCCGGTCCGGGCTTCTACTTCAAGCTTCCAATTACTCGAGCCCCGCCGTCCGACCGTTGCCGTGTTTCCCACGGTGCCCTCAAAACTCAGAGCCAAATCACTCTCTTTTGCCGCCGCTATCATATCGCGCCGGCTGATTTCGATTGGTCGACCCGCACTCTCTTCATCGCCAGTCAACATCACCGTGATCCGCGCGTCTTTAAGAGTCCCGGTGGCGTGCAATGCCTTCAAAGCAAAAAGAAGCACCACGTCGCCGGCCTTCATGTCCGACGAGCCGGTACCGAATGCTTTATTGCCGACGCGCCTGAACTTTTCGCCGCGCAGCACCGTATCGAGGTGGCCCAGCAGGAGAATTCGCTTGCCTTTCGTGCCCTTGGTGTTTGCGACCAAATGTCCGGCGCGCTTCATCTCGGCAGGCATGTCGATCCACCGGGCCGTGAGACCAATCGACTCAAGCTCTCGCTGGAAGACCATGCCGACTTGTTTGACACCCGCAACGTTTTCTGACGGGCTTTCAATGTTAACGATGCTTTCCAGGGTGCCGATGGGTTCGGCTATATGCGCGTCCACGTAGTCGACGATTTTTTGTTCGTCGGCGGACAGTTTTTGCGCGGAGCTGAAGGTGCACGATAACGCTATCAACACAGACGTGAGCGCAATCTGGTAAATCGCTCTTCCCATTTTACGGTCCTTTCAAACTATTCAAGCTCGGACTTCATTTGCCGCTCTTAAGTGTGTTCGTTTTAGATTTCGTCTTTGATCTCGGTTCGAGGGATGCGTGTAATTTTTCCGGAGCGATCAAACGCCACGCTTCCTGGAGATGCATGGCCAACTCTTTGTCCCCCACGTGCGGGACTTCAATACCGACCCAACCGGCCCCACCTACATACGGCGGCCGGTAAAACTTCTTTGGATTGGCTGCGATGAGCGCCGCCTGGACGCCAATCGCCGCGGGCATTACGACTGCATAGTGTCCATCGTTGTGATGATTTGTGGAACACATGGCGAACACTCTCTTGCGGACGAAGAACGTTGGTTCGCCGTGCGAGATCTTTTCCCACGTTTCGGGCAGCGTGAGACAGATCTTCCGCACGCGGTCCACATGCTTCTCGCCGAAATCCGGATCCTTTTCTTTGGTGGTGCGTTCCATCTGAAGCTCCCGAAGTTAGAGTGCGGCCGGAGTCGGGCCACGTCAAATTATTTCACGGCGGCCAGGATGCTCTAGGTTGAAGGTGTCGTAAGAGGGGGCGCCCACGGAATGACGCCCCTAGAACTTCTTGATCGGTCCTTACTCAGACGGAGATATCGATCGCGCCATCAACAGGTCCGTTTGCGCGTCTTCGCCAAGTTGAAATATATGGGTCCCTACCTCATGAAAATCCCACTTGCGATAGAACGCCTGGGCGCGATGATTATGTTCCCAAACGCCGAGCCACAGAGTTTGGTGACCGAGTTGACTCGCTTCACTAATACAAACTTGCATCAGGGTAGCGCCAACGCCGCGCCCAAGATGTTCGCCGGACACATACAAACGCACCAGCTCGATCGGGTTATCTTTGGCGACTGGCTCCTGCACAATCCCGGACTGAAGCATTGCATAACCCACAGCTACTCCCTCAATCTCCGCAATAAAGAAGATCGAGCGAGGATCAGCTAACTCGGTAGCTTGTTGTGCCTCGCTAAAGGCGGCGGAGAGATAATCGTTCATGTCCGCAACGCTGTTATCGGCTGCGAACGTTTCAGAGAAAGTGCGCGCGCCGAGTTCCGCTAACAAACGAGCATCGCTAACTCTGGCGCGCCGAGTAATAAGATTGGGGCTGGACCACTTGGGAGCTGGCATTTAAGTCAAAAGGTATTTGGGTTCGTGATAAGCCTCAAACATCGAACGGGTCTTTATCCGTCAGATAGGCCAGCAGGTCCTGCTTGTTCTGACGCGTAGTTAGCCAGGTCCGGATCCGTTCAATCTCTGCATAATCGTCGGTGCCGAATCTGCCGATGTAGATTTGTTCCATGCGTTTCTTCCGGCCTTCTTTCTGCGCTTCGTCTTGCCAGAATGCAGTGAGCATGGAATTCACGTCGTCGTGGAGATTACGGGCTTTGAGCGCTTCCCATTCATTGCGGTCCAACCAGATCCCTTTGCAGCCCTGACAATGATCGAGGGTGAAACTGAATCCTCGGCCCACCAGATACTTCACCATCCGAAAACGACACTCCGGGCAATCAATCGGCCTGCCCGGCTCGGCCAGGGTCAAGCCCGTATCGTCAACGTCGCGTTCCGGCAGATTAGGGTGCTCCTCCAGCCACTTCCAATACTGCGCTCCTCTGATCCACTTGCCTTCGCAATTGTCGCAACGGAATGCTGTTAGCCCCGACTCCAAATCGGTCGCAATGAGCTCAGTTGATTTACAAACGGGACAGTTCATAGGCTCGTTTACTTTCTATTAATCTAAAAGATGGGAGAGCGAGTAATCCACTCCAAAAGGATTCACAACACTCAGAGGATAGAGTTTAGCAGAGGAACTTTCGGAGTGTACTCTCGGAATTTGCGTTTTACCTGCACGGAAGGACCGAAGTTTAATACGAGACCGGTGTCGATGCCTGTAGCTGACAAGTAATTGACGAGTTGGACTTCCTGAATTTTAGCGATTGCCTGATTTGCTTTCAACTCGATGACAACTCTGTCGTCAACCCACAGATCAGCGAAATACTCTCCCACGATTTGTCCATCGTAAGTGACGTTTATAGGCTCCTGCTGCTTGACCTTGTGCCCAAGCTTTTCAAGTTCAATACGAAGAGAGTTTTCGTAAACCTTTTCGAGAAATCCTGGGCCAAGCGCGTTATGAACTTTGAATGCGCAGCCGATGATTATTTGAGTTAGCTCATCGTCCTTCATTGGATTTAATCCCGACTAGCCTCCAGAGTTGGTGCGAGGGATCTTACAGGCAAACCACCACGGATTAACACTGCTGCTGACAACAACGCACTATGGAAAGATGCAAGATATCTGGTAAATGAAGACGACAGGTGTAGAGCGAGAAGGTTCAGATCATAGCGGAAAGGTCAGAGTTCATCTGGCGTGTTTCGGTCATCTTGTGAATTCTGTTAATCCTGTCGCAAGGCTTTCTTTAACTATTGTCAGCAGTTCTGGTCAGGGTGTTCAAGGTGCACCCCGGAAAGACTGGTTGGGCTATTGTTTCGGGGGGGCCTCTGGAAGATCCAGCGCGGGTTTGGTCTGGCCGCGGTGACAGGTGGTGCAATTGATAATCGAGTTAGGGCCTTTCAGGTTCTTGATATTCTTCAGCTGATCATTATTGATTACTGTCACCATCGCCCACATATCCCGCGCGATCTGCTTGGTTGGTTTGTCCTCTTTCTCCCACGCACCGGCGACATGGCAGTGAGTGCAGTTAACGCCCAGAGACCTCGCATACCCCATCTCCATTACTCTTAACAAGCGTCCCGCCGGCATAGCTTTGAGCATCTGGATGTTCTTGAAGACTTCACCAGCAGGCTTACTCTCCTGACCGGCAATGGCCTTTCTGATCTCGGCCATGGCCTGCGCTTGATCAAAGGGCTTATCGGTTTGGCTCGGTGTAGTTTGATTCTGGGGCGGGTTGTTTTGGGCGGTGACGTTAGTGTTAGTTGGACCGACCAGCCTGACGAATAGAATCAGCGCCATTGCAGCCAGGCTAATGGCGCTGAGGGCGCGGGTAATTTGTTTCTGCATAGGTTGTTCCTTACTACTAGTTGTAAAAACTTATTCGGCCTCTGAATCTTGCGGATAACAGCGCCTGTCTGTCCCGCTTACCTTGAGCGCTCATTTGGTTGAACTTCAGGCCGCCATGGCTCTGCGGTGACGATCTCCGTTTATGACTCAGGGTCTCCAGGCGCCAGCCACGAATAGGCGAATCCCGCCAACGCTGCACCAACGATTGGCGCCACCCAGAATAGCCACAACTGCGCAATGGCCCAGCCGCCAACAAATAACGCTGGCCCTGTACTGCGCGCCGGATTCACGGAGGTATTCGTGACTGGAATGCTGATTAGATGAATTAGGGTCAGGCAAAAGCCAATAGCCAGGGGTGCAAGTGCGCTCGGAGCTCGCTTCTCCCCTACGGCCGCTGTTCCGCTCGGCGGTCGGTCGTCGGTTGACCCCAGGATGATCATCAGAAACATAAACGTGAGCACCACTTCAGCCACCAGGCAGGCCAACAGCGAATAGCCTCCAGGCGAGTGCGCGGCGTACCCGTTCGACGCGAACCCGGCGCTAACGTCAAAACCCGCTTTGCCACTCGCAATCACATAGAGCACGCCGGCGCCGGCGATTCCACCGAGCACCTGGGCGATGATGTAAGGGAGCAATTCGGAAGCAGGAAACCTTTTTCCCGTCCACAATCCCACCGAGACAGCCGGGTTGAGATGGCATCCCGAAATGTGGCCAATTGCGTAAGCCATCGTCAGGACAGTTAGACCAAATGCGAGTGAGACTCCAAGTAAACCAATTCCCACTTCGGGGAAAGCGGCGGCTATTACGGCGCTTCCGCAGCCTCCGAAAACCAACCAGAAGGTACCAAGAAACTCAGCTGCACATCGCCTGGATAGGGGCATGGGGATCTCCTTTGCAGATTGAAGGGTTGTTACAACCTGAGCCGAGAAGGCGCCGCCCCTGGCGAGTCAGGAGTGGGTTCTTCTTCGGCACTAACTAAAAAGCGGAATACTGGCCCTTGGGTAATGGGCGCGCAGCTTATCACAGTCGGGCTGGCGAGAATAGGCGTTTTCAGGGAGGCAGTCCGCTATCGGCGACAGCTGAGAGTCCAGCGATTCAGAGTCTTTTTCAAAACTCCGGCTCCCAGCGCCAAAGGCGCGAAATGTAATATCCTGGGCCAACGCCCCAGGTAAGGATTCCATCAATGTCCGAAGCGCTGAAGGCGCGAAATCGGCAGGGTCGACCGAAGTTCACCGAGGTTGCGCTGCCTTCGAGATTATTTCGCGCTGTCAGCGCTAAGAGTCTTCACCTGATCCTACCTGGGCCGATGGGCCAGGATCTTACATTTCGCGCCGTTGGCGCTGGGAAGAAGAGTAAGGCAAACACTCGCTTCGACAATTCGATTCGTCGCGTGATGGTCCGCTTTCTGAGTCTCGATCCGGACTTTGTCCACTGACCACTTCAGATTCCGAATAGGCTTGTTTCGCGCATCAACCGCCTGGATTTGCAACTCTACCGTGGAGGCGTCGGCTTTGTTCTGGAGGTACCGCCTCAGCGAGCGCGTTACATCCATTCGCAGTGATCGGATATACCGCGACTCAGACCTGGTGGGGCCGATTGCTTCAACGCCTACCGACCCCAGCAGTGTTTCTCCCCCCTCATCCGCCGTCGCGGTAACCCGGAGTTTGAGCGGAGTGTCTCCAGGTGTCCTTATTCCTTCGATCACCAGCCGCAGCCGCGTCGCTTCCTGCCAGTTCTCCGGAAGCGACGCGGTAAAGCGCTGCGGTCCACCGTCGGCGTGTACCACAGCGCAGCTATGAGCGGTTATGAACAAGAACAGGACAAATCGGAACATGTAAAACACCTTAACGTTCGACGTCCGCGACTGAGAATTGCACGTCAGCCGCGACCACTGGTATCAACTTGCGCACGCCTTCTTTGGTTCCTCTCTCAACCAGCGTCAGTTGGCCTGCCCCGGGGGACCGCGCGAGCGCTTCCAACTTCCTCGTGGAAATATTGATCACCACGTTCCTCGTGCGTTTGTGTATATGCTGGTTTTTGCGATCGTTCAATACCACCGGAACCGTTCCCAAATAATCATCACTGCCCGGACCCTTGTCGTTCTTGGCGGCTTCCGGATTTGCATAAATACGGTAGACCGCGCTCTTGTCGACTGGAACGGAGAGAGCTCTGAGATGCATGCGCACCCGTCCCCGGCTGTCCAGGGTTTTCATCAAACTTGAACGCGCGAGCGACGCAAGCTTCAGAGACCGCGATAGTCGCCAGTCGGTGCGAACCACCACCCAGTCAAGTAAACAGGGCAGTATCTCAAAGAATTTGGATGGACCGTAGATGTAGCGCAACTGGTTTTCGTGATTGAGCACATGTGCCGCCGTGATCGAACGCCACACTTTGTTCTCGTCGAAGAACGTCCACGAAAGGTTCAAAAACGCGGGGTCCGTGGGGTTGGTGTGAGTGGCGGATCCTTTGTTCCAGTCCGACCACATCTTGTCTACATTCGAGTGGTGAGCGTAGAAGACCGGATCTTTTCCGGCGGTTTCGAAAGCTCCCATGTCACCGTCCACGTCGACATGGACGCTTCCATGAGGCGCCCCTTCAGGTATGCCGCTGTCGCTCGCAGTCCCGCCAAACTCTGCGAAGTCCGCGGCCGTCATCGACGCCTCCATTACGTCGTCGCCGACGTCCTCATCCGGAAGTTCGTCAGTCGGACTCATGGTGCGGGTGGAGTTGAACAGCGGGTTGGTGGCGTTATTAGGCGAGGTGTAGGCGCTGGGGAGACGGCGATGCGAGGCCACGTCCCAATCCCAATAGGGCAGCCTGAAGTCCATGTCGCCGATCAGTTTCCCCAGGATCCGCTCGTGGAAGTAAAGATAAGCACGGTGCCAGGCGAAAAACTTCCAACTACCGTGGACCCAGAGCGAGGAACCTCCTTCGGAACACATCCAGCAATGAATGTTGGCTTGATGTTGAAAACCGCGCGGATCGTTTGGGTCGGTCGTGTCCAGCGCTCGCATGGCCTGATAGGCAGCTTTGAGCTTGGCAATCTCCGCGCTACTGAGCGTCGACGCAGGTCGTCGCGGGAGAATTCGGCGGCAGTCTCGACGCCAGGCTGTGGCCCTTCCCGGGTTGCCGGGAGGTGAGCAGTCCGCCAGGGCGATGGTGGGGAAACCAATCCCGCTTAATGCACCGAGGCCGACGACGCTGGTGCCGACTCCCAACTGAAGAAACCGTCTACGCGACGTGGCAGTTTCAGAGTGTTCACTACCGTGCATTTCGAACGGATTCGAATCTTGATTCTCGTCAGGCATTATGGGTCTCCTTTCAAGAGGGTGAGTTAAGTTTTGATAGACGCGAGGTGGGCTGAGTCTATCACCAAAGCGGCAGGGCGAAGAAGGTCTAGCTGGTGCGGAGAAGGTCTGGCTGGAGCGGAGTAAGGTTAGGATCAGTCTTTCGTGATCGTACTGACTTTCGTGATCGTTTAGAGAGCACACTTGTGTGCCCCTGTGGGACAGCTCGATGTGTGCCCGGATGGATCTAGTTCAGTTTTTGGTGGGCGTTACCCACTGAGCGTCCGTGCCGATGTTGGAAATCTACTCTTTGTCGTGCGTCTTTAGACCGGTTTGGACCGCGGTGCTTACGGCTGCGGACGAAGTAACCACTGCCTCTCCGACAAACACTTAGACAGGATTTACAGAATTAACAAGATAGTAGGAAGAGGCGTAGAGTTTAAAGCCTGCAACGCGCCGACAGCTCCCCAGGACAACACTAAGATTTTAGCATCAGCGAGACACAAGGTTGTGAGACGAGTTCTGAATTCGTATTTGCTCTTCCAGTATCTTGTTAACCCTGCTAATCCTGTCTCAAGTGTTTGATGTCTGGTAAATCTCTGCTCCCGCCGCCACAAACTCCTCTGCCTTTTCTTTCATCCCGATACCCAGTGCCGCCTGTTCATCGATTTCTTTCTGCGCCGCATACTCGCGCACGTCCTGGGTGATCTTCATGGAGCAGAAGTGTGGGCCGCACATGGAACAGAAGTGGGCGAGTTTGGCGCCTTCATTGGGTAGCGTCTCGTCGTGGTATTCACGCGCGACTTCCGGGTCGAGTGAAAGGTTGAATTGATCCTCCCAACGGAATTCGAAGCGGGCCTTCGATAAGGCGTTGTCGCGAAATTGCGCGCCGGGATGGCCTTTGGCGAGATCGGCAGCGTGGGCGGCAATCTTGTAAGCGATGACGCCGTCTTTCACGTCTTTCTTGTTTGGCAGGCCGAGGTGTTCCTTCGGGGTGACGTAACAAAGCATCGCGGTGCCGTACCAACCAATCATCGCCGCGCCGATCGCGGAGGTGATGTGATCGTATCCGGGTGCGATGTCGGTGGTGAGTGGTCCAAGCGTATAGAAAGGAGCTTCCTGACAAGTCTCGAGTTGCTTGTCCATGTTCTCTTTGATCAGGTGCATGGGCACATGACCGGGACCTTCGATCATCACCTGGCAGTCGTACTCCCAGGCGATCTTGGTTAACTCACCAAGCGTTTCGAGTTCGGCAAACTGCGCTTCATCGTTGGCGTCGGCAATCGAACCGGGACGCAGGCCGTCACCGAGCGAGAACGACACGTCGTAGGCAGCCATGATTTCGCAGATCTCGCGGAAGCGCGTATAGAGAAAACTTTCTTCATGATGTGCGAGGCACCACTTGGCCATGATTGAACCGCCACGACTGACGATGCCGGTCGTGCGTTTGGCCGTCAACGGAATGTAGGGAAGCCTGACCCCGGCGTGGATCGTAAAGTAGTCAACACCCTGTTCGGCTTGTTCAATCAAAGTGTCGCGGAAGATTTCCCAGGTCAGGTCTTCGGCCTTGCCGCCGACCTTTTCCAGCGCCTGGTAAATGGGCACGGTGCCGATGGGCACTGGCGAGTTGCGTATGATCCATTCGCGGGTGGCGTGAATGTTTTTGCCGGTGGAGAGATCCATGACCGTGTCTGAGCCGCACTTGATCGACCAGCGCATCTTTTCCACTTCGTCGTCGATGGACGATAGGACGGCGGAGTTGCCGATGTTGGCGTTGATCTTCACCAGGAAGTTGCGGCCGATGATCATGGGCTCGGCTTCAGGATGGTTGATGTTGGCCGGGATGATGGCCCGGCCGCGCGCGACTTCGTCACGGACGAACTCTGGCGTGACGTAGTCGGGAATCGAGGCGCCGAAGGATTGGCCACGGTGTTGGTGGTCCAACGAGTCTCGAGCAGCCTCTGGCCCACCATTTCGGGCGGGGCGCCCGCGGTCCCAGCGTTCGCGATCCTCGTTCTCTCGTTCTAGATGTCGGCCGAGGTTTTCGCGGATGGCGATGAATTCCATTTCAGGAGTGACAATGCCGGCACGGGCATAGTGCATCTGGGTTACGCACTTGCCCGCCCTGGCGCGCAAAGGGGTGCGTGCGAGCGCGGGAAAATCTTCAAGCCGACCCTTTTCCGGTTCTCTTTGGCGCGCCTGGTTGGCGGCATCAAACGTGAGATACCCATCGTCGATTGGTTTGAGCTCACGACCCGCATACTCCTCCACATCGCCGCGCGAGAGTATCCAGTGACGACGAAGCGACGGCAGACCTTCGCGCACATCTACACGTGCGGAGGGATCGCCCCACGGACCACTCGTATCGTAAACCCGCACCGGGGGATTATCT
>JANNJZ010000298.1:0-2949 GCA_031396065.1 Pyrinomonadaceae bacterium
TGCTACACGATCCTGGTAGTCCGGTACGGGCTAGCTTCAGAGGAGGGCATCCCGAAAGCGAAAGCGGCGGCAATGAAGGCTTTAGAGATAGACGATACGCTCGCGGAAGCTCATACGTCGTTGGCTCACTCCCTGCTGCACAACTGGGAATGGGACAAGGCTGAAAGAGAATTCAAGCGCGCCGTTGAACTCAATCCCAATGATGCCAACGCACACAATTTTTATGCCGAGTATTTACGAGCCATGGGGCTGGTGGAACAGGCCCTCAAGATGGCGAAAAGGGCGCAGGAACTGGATCCGCTCTCGCTGAACCACAGCACGAATGTGGCAAACGAACTGTATTTCGCGCGCCGTTACGACGAGGCGATAGAACAATGCCGGAAGACCCTTGAGATGGACCACAACTTTTTTTGGGCGCACTTCAGGCTCGGGCAGGCTTATGAGCAAAAGGGTAGGTTCGACGAGGCGATCACAGCAATCCAGAGGGCACTGGAACTCTCACCAGACAACATAGAAATGTTAGCTGCGCTCGGACGCGTCCTGGCCGTGGCAGGCAGAAGAGAAGAGGCGCGACGCATACTCGACCAGTTGAAGGAGGGAATGGAGCAACGTCATTCCTGGTATTACGACATAGCGTTGATCTACGTCGGGCTGAAAGAGAATGACCGCGCGTTTGAATGTCTGGAAAAGGGCTATGAGTGTCGCAATGGCATGATGATCCACGTGAACGTAGAGCCAAGGTTCGATAGCCTGCGCTCAGACCCGCGATTCCAGGACCTTGTGCGCAGAATGGGCCTGCCCCCGGTCGAGAGTTCTCAGCCCGCTCCGTTTTCGAGCGAAAGGCAAACAACTGAGGCCGCACAGGAGCAAACGGTCAGGTCATCGAGTCACGCGGTGTTATCTCAGCGCTGGTGGAACAGGCGGGAAGCTAAAAAGTTTTTAGCTCTGGGCGTTGTGTTTCTCCTGGTGGGTCTGGGATATCTGTTGCTGCGTTCACGTTGGCAAAGCAAAGAACAGACGGGCTCACCTGTGAACGTTAGCTTCACACAACTCACGTATGAGTCCGGCCCCGAATTCTTTCCCTCGCTCTCACCCGATGGGAAGTCGCTTCTGTATGCCGGTCGCGCCGCGGGCAACTGGGACATTTATCTCCAGGGGGTGGGCGGTAGAAATCCCACTAATCTAACAAGAGATTCTCAAGCGGATGACACACAGCCCGCCTTTTCACCAGATGGAGAACGTATCGCTTTTCGTTCTGAGCGAGAGGGCGGAGGCATTTATTTAATGGGGGCCACCGGCCAGTCGGTCATTCGAGTTTCGAACTTTGGTTACAGCCCGTCCTGGTCGCCGGATGGTCTGCAGATTCTCGTGGGGACCGAAAAGATCCCGCAACCCTCAACCCGTCCCACTAAGAGCCAGCTCTGGACGATCAATACCAGGACCAATGAACGACGATTGATCACTGAAGGCGATGCGCTGCAACCTAATTGTTCTCCTCATGGCAACCGTATCGCCTTTTGGAGCCGGCCCAGTAAGGTTGGACAGCGCGACAGCATCTGGACCATACCTGCTGCTGGAGGTAACGCCGTTGCGGTCACCGATGGCACCACGACAGATTCCAATCCGGTGTGGTCGCCTGATGGAAAGTTTCTCTACTTCTCCACCAACCGAGGAGGCAGCGTAAACATCTGGCGGGTGGCAATTGACGAAAAATCCGGAGCAGTTTCCGGCCAGCCGGAAGCTGTTACCACCATCGGCGCGACCACTTCAGCACTGCAGCTCAGTTTTGCTAAGGACGGCCGGCATCTGGCTTACATAGCCCAGGAGGAAATCAGAAATCTGAGAAAAATCTCATTCGATCCCTCTAGCGGAAAGGGCACGAGCGAGCCGATTTCAATCACCCGAGGCTCTATGCAGTTATGGTTTCCCGACGCCTCGCCTGACGGTGAATGGCTGACGTGTTATTCAATGGGAAACCAACGCCACATCTTCGTAATGCGCACAGACGGCTCCGAGCTGCGCGACCTTACTGATGACTCGTTCAGACACTTCTGGCCGCGCTGGTCTCCGGACGGTATACGCATCGCCTTCAGCTCCCGCCGCAGCGGGAACTACGAGATTTGGGCTATCAACCGTGACGGCAGCGGGCTTCAGCAGCTCACAAGTGATCACGCAAGTCCAGGAGCTCATTACTCGCCCTGGTCTCCGGACGGCAACCGCATTGCCTACTCCATTCACGTCCCTAAGCACGAATGCATCCTCTTTGAGCCAGGCAAAGCCTGGAACGAACAGAAGCTGGAGTATCTGTCGCCGCTCGGCGATGCAAGCCTCTCCTTTGAAGGCTGGTCATGGTCTCCGGATGGGAAAAAGCTGGCCGGCATTCGACACCTGCCCAGCGGCGTTCACTCGGGAATCGGAATTTATGATCTGGAATCGAAGAACTACGACTGGCTTACAGATTTTGGCGATTGGCCTTTGTGGTTCAATGACAACCGGCACCTGCTTTTTGTGAGCCAGGGACAGATTCTTTTATTTGATACGCGAACCAGAAAGTATCAGCCGGTTCTGACAGTTACCGATCAGGATGTGGATATAGGAAGCCCCGCCCTGTCTCCTGATAACCGAACAATTTACTTCACTTATGTCGCGGCAGAAGCTGACATCTGGCTGATGACTCTGGACTGAAAGCACTGATTCACTTTGCGGCGCGAAACCGACCCGTTGTAATCGAAAAAGAGGTTCGAAGTGTATGAGTGGACCTAAACAGGGGAGGGTTACAAGTATCTACGCAGCGCGGCCAAGGCCGCAACCAAAATGAGCGTCAGATTCTTCAGGGCAAGTGCTTTTCCTGCCGCGTTCACGCGGCTAGCCCGTAGGGGAAATAGGCCAGTCGTTTTACGGCTGGTTAGCGCGGCCACCGATTTGTCAGGCCGCTTCAGCGGCCTTTCG
>JANNJZ010000321.1:0-41221 GCA_031396065.1 Pyrinomonadaceae bacterium
GGTTCCGAGCCTGAAGGGCTCTCAGATAGTAGCCGGTGGGTTGTCGCTGAAGTTTTTATCAGGTCGAGAGGATCTGGTTTGTTGCCATGTGCTCTTGAACAAGAACTATCCCAACCTGCGATTGCTTGCTATAACCGGCAGGATAAGCTGGTCCTCGAAACCCTCTCGCAAGGCAGGTCTAACATGAAAATCGCACTCAAGCATGGGTTGCTCATAACCGCCGTCGTCATAGCGTGGGTGATAATTGTTCACTTCGTTATGGACGTGAGCGCAGAATCAAGGGCCAATCTGATAGGTCCGATTCTTTTTAACCTCACGGCAATTATCGCGATCCTCCTGGGTATAAGAGCCAGGAAGGAAGAGTTAAGTGGCAAACTGAGCTTTAAAGAGGGTTTGAAAACGGGCATGAAGATCTCACTTGTCTATGCGGTTACGGCATGCCTCTTCTTTATGATTGAGTTTCTGGTTGCCGGCCCAAAACTACTGCTGAGCGAAGCCGGGCCACAGAGTGGGCCAATCTGGAAGGTGGCGGCTGGTGCTTATGCGGGATTGTTTTTTGGCTCGCTAATCTCGGGACTCATCTACTCCACAATAATCTCTTTCTTTCTTGCCCGCCGATTACCCCGCGAACCGAATAGAATCATCTAGATTCTCGTATCCTGGAGTTGATTGTAGGCTGGCCCTGGGATGCGCAGGCGCTGGGAGCGCAGGCATCTTGCATGCTGGTTGGCTACAAGCAAGCTACGAGAATCTGCGCGGCTGTCGCCGCTTCTTGCAGGCAAGATGCCTGCGCTCCCAGCTTACGGCCGAGTGAAGCCCTACAATTTTTCTCAGCCACCTCCGCTTTCTGACGGCGTCAGGCGAAACGAATTCACGGCACCAGCACAACCTTCCCTTTGTTCTTTCTCGATTCCATGTAACGGTGCGCTTCACCGGCCTGCTCAAACGGAAAAGTCTTGTCGACATGCGGACGAATCCAGCCCTCGGTGACTCCGGCCATGATCGCCTGCACCCATTCAGCGACTTTCTCCGGCTCATGCCACATATGGCCCAGGTTCAAACCGAAGACGCCGCGGTTCTTACTCAGCAGACCCAGTGGATGAAACCTTGGGATCTGCAACACCGCTTTAATCATCTTGAGTTTTCCCTTCAAGCCATTCGCCGAAGCGGTTGACACCCCAAACATGCCCATGCGGCCGGTAGTTCTCAACGCCGCGTAGCTCTTCTTCCAATGAGCTCCGCCAATCGGATCAATTACCAGCTCAACCCCGCGGCCATTCGTAAGCTGTTTCAGAACCGGCAGCCAATCCTGATTGCGATAATCGATTGGATGATCGAGGCCGCGCTCCCGCAAAAACTCATGCTTGCCCGGACTCGCGGTTCCAAACGTTACCGCCCCGATGTGCTTCGCGATATCCAGCGCAGCCAGTCCCACTCCGCCGCCGGCATTGTGAATCAACACTGCCTCGCTCTTTCGTAAACCTCCCATTACCACCAGCAGAGCATAAGCCGTCAGATAGTTGACCGGAACCGCGGCCGCCTCTGCAAAACTCAAAGCTTCAGGCTTTTCGAATACCTGGTTTGCTGCCACTAAAACCTTTTCAGCCTGACCGCGAAATCGGGTCATCGCCACGACCGGCTTGCCCACGAGATCGCGGGGGACACCTTCACCAACCTCCTCAACCACACCGGCAACTTCGTAGCCCATAACGCAGGGCTTCTTTGGTCCATCGGGATAGAGACCCTGGCGCGCCAGGATGTCGGCGAAGTTCAGACCGGCGGCGCGGACACCGATGACCATTTCACCTGGACCGGATTTTGGGTCCGGCGCAGTCTGCACTTCCAAAACCTCAACGCCGCCGTTGCGAGTTGTCACGACTTGTCTCATGCGGTTCCCTCCTGGCGTCTGCTTCAGTCTTCATTCGCTGTCCAGATTACTTCCAAAACGTTCGCTTTGTCTTTGCCTTCACGATGGGGCCGTCGCCGTATCCACCTTCGTTTAGAGGTGGGCACCGCCCACCGGTGCGGCGTGAGATAAACAATCCAACGTCCCCTGGTGTCACCGTTCGTTTGGGTAGCTGCAAGGATTTCACCAACGGCGTACCGGTGGGCGGTGCCCACCTCTAAACGAACGGTGCGTACAGGCGCAAATCGCTCCAAGCAATATCAGTCGTCCGCTAAATGCTGACTGGGCGAAAACACGCTTCACCGCCGATTCGCGCTAACCTCTCTAGTGAGATTCTTTGTGATTTGGTAGATCCTTTGCGCTGGTCCGCATCGAGCGGGTTATACTTCAGCGTAGTTATAATAATCGCCAGCTGACCAATGCTTACTCTTCTCAGCATCTCAAACATCGCCCTCATAGATGAGCTGCGGGTTGAGTTTGACCAGGGCCTCAACCTGCTTACCGGCGAAACTGGCTCAGGCAAGTCAATCATCGTTGATGCGCTGGGCGTGTTGATTGGCGGACGCTTCACCTCGGACCTGCTCAAGTCGGGCACCGAGCGAGCTTTTATCGAAGGACTTTTTGCGGTGGTGCAAAGCGGAGAACTGCACCACCTTTTCTCCGCGGCGGGCATAGAGATTACCAATTCGGCACACCTGCCAAACCAACCAGGCGATCAAAGCGGACCGCTCGAAATAATTATCCGGCGTGAACTCTCAGCCAGCGGCCGCAATAAGATATTCATCAACAATCAACTGGCTACGCAGTCGCTCCTGCGTGACCTGCGCCCGTTCCTGGTGGATATTCATGGCCAGGGCGATCAGCAGACCCTCTTCAACGCGGACACTCATCTTGAGTTACTCGATGCCTTTGCCGGGCTATCAAGTGTGGGAGGTCTGCGCCGCGAAGTGGCCGAGGCTTACCAGCAGTGGAGTGCGCTTAAGCGCGAGTTGGCAGACTTGCGGCATGACGAGGCAGAAAAGTTTCAGCTCGTCGATATCTTGAAATTTCAGATCGACGAACTCGAGCGCTCGCAGCTCGCCATCGGTGAAGACGCCACCCTGGAAGATGAGCGGCGGCGGCTGCAGAACGTCGAGAAGCTCACGCTGCTTTGCGCTCAAAGCTACGGCCTGATTTATGAAGACACGGATGCCGCGCTCACCCGCGTGCGTCTGGCTACGAAACAGATTGAAGAACTTGCCAGCTACGAATCAGACTTTCGCGACTATCTGGAAGGACTGGAGTCGGCCCGCGCCTTACTCGAAGACCTGGCGTTTTCACTGCGCGACTTTTCAGAGAAGCTTGAGTTTTCACCCGCGCGTCTGGAGCAGTTAGAAAGTCGCTCGGCGGAAATCTCCAGCATCAAGCGAAAGTACGGTGGCTCAATTGAACGTGCGCTCGAGCATCTGGCGCGTTCAGAAGATCGGCTCCGGCAAGTTGAGCATGCCGGTGAACGTGAGGCTAAAGTGCAGGCAGAACTCGGTGCCTCGCTGGCCGTTTATCTCGAGCGGGCGCAGCGGCTGCACCGGGAACGTCTGCGCGCGGCAAAGAAATTCGAACAGGCGGTTGAGCAAGGGCTCAAGGAAGTTGCGATGGAAAGCGCGAAGTTTCAGGTTCAGATAACTGCACCCGGCGCCGCTGAACTGAAATCGGAAGGAGACTCGCCGGGCCTGGCGCGGTTCAGCGGGCGCGGTGTCGATCACGTCGAGTTTCATTTTTCCGCGAACATGGGAGAGGCCGTCAAGCCACTCGTTAAGGTGGCCTCAGGAGGCGAGGCTTCGCGTTTGATGCTGGTACTGAAGACGGTGGCGAATGCTTCCGAGTTTCCCCGCACCATCGTCTTCGACGAAATCGATTCAGGCATCGGAGGCCGGGTCAGCGAAGCGGTCGGAGCCAAGCTAAAAAAACTGTCGCAAACGAATCAAGTCCTTTGCGTGACCCACCAGCCACAAATCGCCCGCTTCGCTGACAGCCATTTGCTGGTAAAAAAGGAGACGGTCGGGGGCCGAACCGAAGTAAACGTAGAGAGTTTGGAACGACGGGCGCGGGTGGAGGAGATCGCGCGCATGCTCACCGGCGCCGAGATCACCGATAGTGCCCGACGTCACGCCCGCGAGATGCTGAAAAGCTGAAACTCGTTTTGTTCCTTTTTACACCGTTCGTTTAGAGGTGGGCACCGCCCACCGGTTCGGCGTGAGATATAACAATCAACGGTCCGATTAACCGTTCAAATTAGAAGTGGGCACCACCCACCGTTGCAACGTGCGATAAACCATCCACCGTTCCCTACTTCACCGTTTGTATTTCACCGTTTGTATTTCACCGTTCGTTTAGAGGTGGGCACCGCCCACCGGTGCGTGATGGATGAAACCATTCACGACAATAATCACCGTTAATTATTTACGCGGTTCGTTTCTTCCACGCCGTCCCGGTGGGCGGTGCCCACCTCTAAACGGACGTATTCTTTTTTTTCCCTGCACGATTCCACTAACGCCGTCCCGGTGGGCGGTGCCCACCTCTAAACAGACGTATTCTTTTTTCCCGGCACGATTCCATCGACGCCGTCCCGGTGGACGGTACCAACGTCTAAACGAATGTATTTGTGCGTGTCCAAACGCTATGCATGATTGTCGAAAGGGTTAACTATTATCGAATGGCGTCTGCGAGGGTGCGCTTCCCGATGAAGACCTTCACTCTTTTCACGGTGGGGAACTGTTTTGCGGTTTCTTCAATCTGCGATTCGATCCGCGGCTGATCGCATATGCCGGCGACGAACACCTCTCCCGAAAGGTGAATCGTAGCCGTAGCCTTGCGAATCGAAACACTCCTGACCTTAAGGTTCCTTCCCTTCCAGAAGTTCTGCAATTTCGGATTGTCGCCGGTCTCAGGGGGAGTGGAGAGCAGTTCGTCAAGAGCAGCCTTCAAAGGCGCCGAGCTTCTTCTAATTGTGCGCGAGACAGCCACGAGACTGTCACCGCAGCCAATCTTCTTGCCAGATCGACCATCATCATCGACAGCCACAAGGTAGACTTTGACCTGCTGGCGACGCTGCGCAACGATGGACCCGGAACTAACAATCAAGAGACCTAACAAGCAGACGACTGCCGTGCAACGCCGATACATCATGATAGTCATGAATCCTTAGGTGACTGAGCGAGCAGATGCCCAATGGGACCGATATCCCGAAAGCGCCTTGCGGCGGGTTGAGAGATGCTTAGGTCGATCCCTATCTCGCAGCTTACGTCCTAAGTCTCCGTTGATACTCATCGTGCGACCCAATCCAAAACCAGTAGAGTGTTCCTTCGTGATCTCGTGCCAGCGCTCGCCACCCGCGCGTGATCCGAACCGACCAATAATCACCTTTGCGTTCGAAGTGAAGTGACGGGTGCCGAGGATTGACTCTCCAAAGCTGATAGGCCTTCCGAGCCTGGTTCTGTATTTCGGGGCTGAGTTCGTTATAGGCGCGCCAAAAGCTAGGCGTCGTTGAGGACTTCATCCAGGGGTTTAGTCCTTCCAGCTTTGATGTCTTCCACTGCCTGTTGCCATAGAGGGTCTAGCTGGCCAGCCTCTGCATCGGCATTTATCTGCCGGTCCCACGCGTCATCAAAGTCCACCTCACTCAAGCGCGTAAGAAACTCTCCCTTATCCTCAACGCCGAGACTCTTCACCGCCTCAATGATTTCTGTTACGGTGCTCATACCCACTAGCTTACGACTGAGACGCAGGATTTGTCACGTGGGTCCGTCACCCTATAAGAGGCTAGGTTGCAGGATGAGAAAACCACTTTTCGCGCAAATTCGAGTCAGTAGATGGGAAGACGCGATGGCATTAGGGAAAGGCCTTGCTGGACACGTCTTTCGCGGACAGCTGGATGCTAAGTGGTTACTATCTACAACGATTGAAAGAGCCGCCGGACGGTACGGATTCCCGGAAGGAGCCCTTCGCAATCGCGAAGTCGTGCTCTTGAACAATTTTCAGCGGCGGGCACATCACTACATTGATGACCCACCCAAACTTGACGATCGTCTCGAATGGCTCGCCTTAATGCAGCACCATGGTGCTCCTACGCGACTTCTCGACTTCTCACACTCCTTCTATGTCGCTGCGTTCTTTTCTATGGAATCGGCGGAGCAGGAAGCAGCGATCTGGGCGTTGAGCAGTGAGTTCACGATGGGGCACACGAGTAATCTCCTAACCGAAGAAAAGACGATGCTCGATCTTGCAGAGGAATCACGGATGGTATTGGAAGAACATTTCGAAGGCAGCAGCCAAGCAACGGGCGTGATGCTCGTTGAGCCCCGGCGCATGAACCCTCGACTTGCAGTTCAACAGGGGTGCTTCGTTGTGCCGGGAGACCTCAGCAAATCTTTCATGGAAAACCTTGCGGACAGTCTTGAAGTGGACGTCGCGGTTTTAGCGGCCAAGAAAGTTCGTTCAATGCTGCAAGTTAACCTGGATCAGTTGTTCGATACGCCGATCGTCAAGATCGTATTACCCCAAAAAATCCATAACGAAGCCGTCTGGGATCTTGATCAGATGAACGTGAACGCAACATCACTCTTCCCAGGGTTGGACGGATTTGCCCGTTCCTTGCAAACTTGGTTTCGAGATGTCATATGACACCAACGCTACCGAAGCAATTCTTGCAAGCTTGAAGCAAAAGGGCGCAGAGTTCCTAATGCTCTGCGCCTTTTCATTTCACGACTGAAACCGCTTACCAATCGAGGTCTGGTCGCAGTTTCGAGGCAATGCTTACGACGCGCCCTTGGCTGCCGTGTCACCTTCGGTCTTATTCGGCTGCGGCGTAATGCGCAGATAAGGCTTGGGTGCTCTCCAACCGGCCGGAAACTTCGCCTTCGCATCTTCATCCGACATTGATGGAACAATGATTACGTCGTCGCCGTCTTTCCAGTTTACCGGCGTAGCCACGCTGTATTTAGCGGTCAGCTGTAGCGAATCGATCACGCGCAAAATCTCGTCAAAGTTGCGGCCGGTGCTGGCCGGATAAGTAATCATCAATTTGACTTTCTTGTCAGGTCCGATGATGAAGACGGAGCGCACCGTGAAAATGTCGCTAATCTCCGGATGAATCATGTCGTAAAGTTCGGCTACCTTGTGATCCGGATCTGCTATCACTGGAAAATTCAGCGCCGTCCCCTGGGTCTCGCGAATATCTTCAGCCCATTTTTTGTGCGAATCCGCCAGATCCACACTCAGGCCAATGACCTTCACATTGCGCTCGTCAAATTCAGGTTTAAGCCGGGCGCATTCCCCAAGTTCCGTTGTACAAACCGGGGTAAAATCCTTGGGGTGCGAAAAGAGTACCGCCCAGCTATTGCCGATCCAGTCGTGAAAACTGATCGGGCCGTCAGTGGTATCTGCTGTGAAATCAGGTGCGACGTCGCCTAAACGTAAAGCCATTTCGATCTCCTTCCATTCTTTCCTGGGTCAATTCCCTTGAGCTAATAACAAGGGAGGGGTTCGGTAATTAGAGTTTGGATGATGTCTGGAAGGCTTTTACATCCAAACTCCGGATCAAGTCAAATTGGAACTGAACCTCTAACACCGACTACCTGTTTTAACGTCTCTGATAGTTGATGCTATCATCTGCCTACCCCCCAATAGTTATCCCCTTCTTGGATCCACAGTCAGTGCCCAATTGGGTTGGAGCTATGTCTACCAAATCAATCAGCCAGGATGAAAACCCTAAGCCCGCGGCGTCAGGAGCACTGTCTCGTGATCTGTATCGTGAGATATTCATTCATTCCAACGATCCCATCGCCATCCTCGATCCCAATGGCTACTACCTGGAACAAAACAGCGCTCACGCTCAGTTGTTAGGCTATTCTGACGCCGAACTTCATGGCCAGACGCCGGCAATACATCTCGGGCCGGAGGTCTTCGCCGAACTCCGGAACGAGCTTGCAAACCGAGGCGAGTATCGCGGAGATGTCGTCAGCCAAACAAAGGGAGGCGAGCAAAAGCACCTGGAGTTGTCGGCATTTGCAATGCGACAAGCGTCGGGCGAACCAATCTGCTATGTGGGAATCAAGCGCGACATCTCCCAACGCAAGCAGGTGGATCGAGCGTTACAACGCAACGAAGCTCAGTTGACCGACTTCTTTGAAAATTCGGCGATCGCGATGCACTGGGTCGGTCCCGACGGCACTATTCTTCGGGTCAATCAAGCAGAGCTGGACATGCTGGGTTACACCCGCGACGAATATGAAGGACATCACATCGCCGAGTTTCATGTCGACCAAAATGTTATCGACGATATTCTTGAACGCCTGCACGCGGGCGACGTGTTGCAGAATCGTGCCGCCCGCCTGCTTTGCAAAGATGGATCGATAAAACACGTCCACATCAATTCCAGCGTTTACTGGGAAGGTGAAGACTTTATCCACACGCGTTGCTTTACCCACGACATCACCGAACGAAGGAGGACGGAGCGGCGGCTGGCATTGCAGTATGCCGTAACTCAAATACTTTCCGAATCCCATGATCTGGTGGAGAGTGGAAAGAGAATCCTCAAGGCTGCTTGCGATTGTCTTGATTGGGAAGTCGGCGCACTATGGAACGTCGATGCAGATGCAAGGGTTCTACGCAATCTCGATATTTGTCACGCCAACTCTAACTCGACCCCAGAATTCGACCGCCTGACCCGTGAGTTGACTTTCGATAAAGGCATGGGGCTACCGGGTCACATTTGGGAAAGCGGCCAACCTGCCTGGATCGACAACATCACCGCCACCCCCAGTTTTCCTCGGGCCCCTGCGGCTGCTCTGGAAGGTCTTCGTGGCGCTTTCGGCTTTCCTATTTTAATGGGCGGTCAGGTTTGGGGAATCATCGAATTCTTCAGTTCTGAAATCCGAGAGCCCGATGAGGAGTTGTTACGGTTGGCTGCGGGAATTGGCGGTCAGATGGGACAATTTTCTGAACGACGGCGCGCCGAGAAAGAGCGCACTGAATTGTTCCAACGCGAACGGTCCGCTCGGGCTGACGCTGAAAAGGCCAATCGCTTGAAAGATGAATTTCTCGCCACGCTTTCTCATGAGCTCCGCACACCCCTAAACGCAGTGATTGGCTGGTCGCGAATGTTGGGTTCCGGCCGCCTCGACCGAGACAGCTCACAACATGCGCTGGAAGTCATTGAAAGAAACGCGTGGGCGCAGAAACAAATCATCGAAGACATTCTCGACGTCTCCAGGGTAATTACGGGAAAACTCCAGCTGAACCTCGGGCCCGTCGATCTGGTTGCCGTGGTGGATGCCGCACTCGACGCCGTCCGCCCGGCGATGGAAGCCAAGGAGATCAAGATTGAGACCATAATCGGCGCGAGTCTCAGATTGATTTCGGGCGATGGTGACAGGCTGCAGCAAGTGATCTGGAATGTCCTCTCAAACGCAGCCAAGTTTACGCCAACCGGTGGCAAGGTAGAGATATCTGTCAGCCAGGCCGCCGGAAACGTGCGGATCCAGGTCACGGATAGTGGTCCAGGTATCGACCCCGACTTTCTTCCTCACGTGTTTGAACGCTTTCGTCAGGCCGACGGCTCCACCACCAGAACACACGGAGGTCTGGGGCTTGGGCTGGCGATCGCGCGCCATCTGGTTGAACTACATGGGGGCACGATAGCGGTTGAGAATCGACAAGATGAAAGCGGCGCGACATTCACGATCCAGTTGCCGTTGCCAAGTGGTGAGCTGCACGCTGAGGCGTTGACGAGGGCTGCCGCGCTTTTTGCCGAGCGGCAGCCAGAACCGTTACGTCTGGACGGTCTGCGAATTCTCGTGGTCGATGACGAAACGGATACTCTCGATCTGATTGGCATGGAACTGACCCAGCATGGCGCCAGGATCACCGGTGTCTCCAGCGCAGAAAAGGCGCTCGAGGAATTAGCGCAGGGCGAATTTGATCTGCTGATTAGCGATATCGGTATGCCTAACACCGATGGCTACGAGCTCATCAGGCAGATACGCAAACAGGAAGGCCAGACTCGGAAGATTCCGGCGGTCGCGTTAACGGCGTATGCGAGGGTTCAGGATCGCATGCAAGCCATCATGTCAGGATTCAGCACTCACGTGGCCAAGCCCGTCGAAGCCAATGAACTCATCACAGTGGTAGCGAGTTTAGTCGGGCGACTCGGGCAGTAACCCAACCACTCACGATGTTCAGCGTTCAAACCGGGTCTCCATGCGGGCAACCCGCGTGGGGTGGTAGTCTTTAGCTTGCGTACCTGGAAGCAGCCAGCTAAAGCCTGAACTCTGAACTTCGTGAGTTCGTCCGCGCACTCCTCTGATAAGATACTCCAATGCCGAAGCGATGCAGTTGGGCCAAAAGCGATCTATCAATCGTCTATCACGACGAGGAGTGGGGTGTGCCGGTACACGATGATCGAAAACTGTTTGAGTTTCTAATTCTCGAAGGCGCTCAGGCGGGGTTGAGTTGGGAAATCATACTGAAACGCCGTGAAAGCTATCGAACCGCTTTCAATGGGTTCGATCCGAAAAAGGTCTCCAAATACAGCGAGGAGAAAATTCAACAGCTGCTGCAAAACCCCGGCATCATTCGCAATCGTTTGAAGGTCCGATCGGCGGTTCAAAACGCCCAGGCGTTTCTGGCGATTCAAAAAGAGTTCGGTAGTTTCGATTCGTATGTCTGGCGATTTGTTGACAATGTGCCTCGGAAACGAAAACGCGGGCAGGGAGTGCCGGCATTTTCGGAAGAGTCAACCGCGATGAGCAAAGACTTGATCCGGCGGGGATTCTCATTCGTAGGCACAACTATTTGCTATGCCTTCATGCAGGCTGTCGGCATGGTCAACGATCATGATCACACCTGCTTTCGTCGCCAGGCGGGTGGGAATGGGGAAAAGGGGAAAGGGTAACGGGGAAAACTGCGTTGCGTTAAGTCGAACGTGCTATGTCCAAACTCCGGCTTGTTCGAACTATATGCGCGAAGTGACGGGGAGACCGAGTGGTCCCACGCATTTCACCCTTTACCCTTTACCCTTTACCCTCTTTCCCTTTCCCTTTCCCTTGAGGAGGCTTGATTGAACCCATGGCGCGGTCTGGGCGCACTCCCGAGAGAGGTCTGGTTCCTGTCCCTGGCGACCTTGATTAACCGCTCGGGCACGATGGTCCTTCCCTTCCTGACGCTCTACCTCACCGTTGACCGCGGATTCTCCGCCAGCAGAGCCGGGTTGGCCCTTACGTTTTATGGTCTTGCCGCAATCATCATAGCGCCAGTCGCCGGTCGGCTTTCAGATCGCTTCGGCGGACTGCTGATTATCAAGCTCTCGCTGATTTTGAGTGGTGCCATTCTCTTCGCTTTTCCTCATGTTACTTCCCTGCCCGGAATTTTCGCGATCTGTGCGCTTTGGGCCATTGCCAACGAAGCCTTTCGACCGCCAAGTATGTCCATCATCGGCGACCTCGCCGGCCCTTCCCAGCGAAAAGCTGCATTCGCGCTCAGCCGGTTAGCCATAAATCTTGGCATGAGCATTGGGCCAGTCATCGGTGGGTTTCTGGCTATGTATTCCTTTCAGTTGCTCTTTTATGCCGACGGAATCACGTCAATCCTGGCCGGGATTCTGGTGGCCGTCTTGCCCTGGCGATCACTAAAGTTGGATCAACCACCGAGGACGCGCGGCGCTGCCACCGAGTCCTCCGCTGTCGTCACAGAATCTGCTGCCACCCTTAAGTACGCCAGCGTACTGAGGGACCGCCGCTTCATCTATTTCCTGGCAGCCATGCTTCCCATCGAGTTGGTCTTTTTTCAGTCGTTGGCTGCGATGCCCCTCTTCCTGGTGCGCGACCTCCACTTCACCGAGGCCGGGTTCGGAGCGCTTCTCGCAATCAACACTGTGATCATTATTCTCGTGGAGGTGCCGCTGAACTCAGCGATGGCAGACTGGTCGCATCGCCATTCTCTCGCTTTGGGATCTCTGCTGGTAGGCATTGGATTCGGTGCCCTGGCTTTCGTGAAGGGTACTCTGGGCGCAGCCGCAACGATAGTTCTGTGGACATTTGGCGAGATGATCATTCTGCCGGCGAGTGCCGCCTTTGTCTCGGACATTGCGCCTCGCGAGCAGTCAGGCGCCTACATGGGACTCTACGCCATGGGGTTTAGCGTGGCGTTGGCGGTTGGTCCATGGCTAGGCACCCAAACGCTCGACCACTTTGGTTCTGCCTTTGTGTGGATCGGGACGTTTTGTTGCGGCTGCATCACGGCCGTGATGGTGTGGCTGATGCCGGTGAAGGAGCGTGTCCAAGTGGGGTAGGGCAATGTCCCGGGAATGAAGATTTCGGGTCGTGGCTCAGTTGTTACAGAACCCAGCGCGGTAGCGCGGGATCCCCGGACTCAAGTGCGGATCAAGGGCTCACCCAGTATTTGAAGTTGACCTTGCATCCGGCGCATCCACCACCCCAGCGGAGCTTTGCACAAAAAGTCGCTCGACCGTTCAAATCCCACTTAGCCCGCGGAAGCGGGCGACAGCGTATCCCCCTTTCGGAGCGAGTCTCACAGCATCAATTTGGAATTTTTGTGCAAAGCCCCCCATCGGAGCTGCTCCGCTGGGGACCCCAAACGTCACCCAACGCCAAACTGACCCAGTGAAATTTCATGACCGAAACCTATTGACTGTCAGTCGGCTGAAGAATATCGTCCAGGTAACGGTCAAACCCTGACGACGAGTGATCTGTTGAGAAGAGTGATGAATAGTAGAACTGAATACCCCATGACGAACGAACGTGGCGTAGGGATTTCGCCGATCCTCATCGCTTTGCTCCTAACAGCCTATATCTGCTGCTCTGGCTGTGAAACCGCTACGACCGGCATCAAGCAAAGCGTGTCGCGTGCAAACGAGATGTCCGCCATAGCAGTATTACGCTCGATCGCGCTGGCTCAACAAACCTACTCGGTCAGCAACGGCGGCAAGTATGGAACGTTTCAACAGTTAGTCGACGGTGGTTTCCTTGATCGGAGTATTAGCCCTACCAAGCCTGAGGTGAAGGACTATGTCCTGGCGATGGAGGTTAATGATAAGCCCGGCTTCGAATTCTACAGCTGCAACGCGAACCCGAAACCTACCAGCGAGATGACCGGCCGCCACTTCTATATCGACTCTACTTCACGAGAGATGCACGTAAACCCAAGTCAACCTGCGACTGCAGCTGACCCAACTTATCAGCCATAGAACCGCGGGTTACCCAAACGGTAGTAACGGTCAGGATCGGTATGGTGTTAAGGGATGATTTCCTGGCCAGCTGCGTCGCGCCGAAGTTGATCGATGACGGAACGAATCGCACCGGCGAGACTGCCGGCGGGAGCTAAGGCGAGATACTTCTCATAAGCAACAATCGCTTCCTTGTAGTTCTGTTGCTTCTCATATGCCGCCCCCAGCAGTTGATAGATGACCGGCTCAGAATCCGAAAGCTGGGCGATCGCCTTGCGAAACTCAAGGATCGCTTCCGGATACTCGCCCTTTTCCTCCAATACTCGCGCGAGTCCTACATGGGCCTCGGGTTGAAATCCCTTCCCTTCTCGAATTGCCCGGCGAAACGATTGGATAGCTTCCTCGGTAAAGGCAGCTTCGCGGTGAATGCGTCCTTCAACCGCCGATGCCTCGGCGTATACGGGCCGAGCTCGGCGCGCTGCTTCAATTTCGGCAAGGGCCCGCTGGTATTGATTCAAGTCAAGAAGGACGCGGGCCAGTCCAAGATGCGCAGTGGGAAACACGGGCCGTAGCTGAATAGCCTGGCGGTAAAGTTCAGCCGCATTCTGTCTTCCGGAATCATCTTTCGCCTTTTCACGGGCTTCTTCGGCTTGCTGGAATATCAACTCAGCTCGGTCCGTGGTTCTCACCAACCTAACAGCGACGCTTCGTCTTCCCGGAATCAAGGGCAATGAGGCCTCTTTGAATCCTGTGGACCGGACTCGCAGCACGTGCCGGCCCGCCGAAACGTTGTTCAATTCGAGTTTGCCGGAAGCGTCAGTTACTCCGCGCCGGATTTCGTCAATCCAGATGATTGCGTTTGGTTCGGAGGAGATCGCGAGCGACCTTGAAGAAGAGGAAGGGGCTGCGGTGCTTCGACGTTGGGCTAAAATCGCGGTGGTGGTGGAAAGTGAAAGGACGGTTAATCCTGCGATGGCCAGGAATCTTCCTCTCCATTGAGACCATGGCGATGGAACACCCGAACAGAAATTTCTCACTCTCATTGAACCCTTACTCTTCGTTCTCATTGCCTCTGACCCGACGTTTACGGACGGTGGCATTCTCAGGTTCAACTGCGGGCGTCGCGCCAGCGGTTGGTTGTCTCGTCACCGCTCGGGTTCCTACCTCCGGGCGAAACTTCCCATTGGCGTCGTAGAGCCTTTGATACTGAAGCCGGTTCCGCACCACACCTTGTACATAACCGCGAGTCTCTTTGAAAGGGACAGCTTCTGCCCACTCATCCATCTCGGCGGGCAGCGACGCTCGCCATTGAACCGCGCGGCCAGGTCCTGCGTTGTAGGCGGCAGCGACATATTCAATGCGACCAAACTTGTCGATTTGATCCTTCAGGTAAGCCGTTCCCAACTGAATATTCAGGCGCGGCTCGTAAAGCGATTCCTCAGTAATGCTGCGGTCAATACCATACTTCCTGGCCGTGGCGATGCCGGTGGGCACCAACAACTGCATTAGCCCGTAGGCCTTTGCACCTGAGCGGGCTCGGGTCATGAACACCGTCTCCTGGCGGATCAATCCGGCCACCTGATATGGATCGAGGTTCTTCGCACGGGACTCCTGGACGATGATGTCCCAATTTGAAAGCGGGTAAAATGCATCCCACTCTTCCCGCGTCATCTCTTCCGGCTTCATCTGTGAGTAGTCCGGGAAACTCTTCTTCAATACGTTAAGGGCACGCACGTTATCTTCTTGTGATCGATAAATGCGAGCGATTGCCAGGTTAACCTTAGGACTGTTTCCCGCAGACTCGGCGGCCTGGGTTAATTCCTCGAGCGCCCACTCATCGAGACCTACGTTATTGAGCTCGTCTGCACTAGCGAGTGTCTTGTCCTCCTTCAGGCCTGCCGTTTCCTCAGCTACCGTGACCGTGGCCAGATTGGCTACCGCCCTCCCGACCACCGAATCTGCGGCGAAGGGCTTAACCGGTATTGTCCCTGCCCCACTGCGAAGCATGGCGTCCAAACGCTGCTTAGCCAGATAGCCGTACCAGTTGGCGTCATAGCGGGCCAGCATGGCGTGGTAGAGCGCGCGAGCCTCGGCAAGCTTGCCCGCGCGTTCCGAATCGCGCGCAGCCCAATAGCCTGCCCGGCCGCGATTGTCAGTGTTCTTGTCCGCGTAATAGGCGAGATGTTCGGTTAATAGCTTTGACGACTCGGGGTAATTCCTATCCTCGTGGGCCATCCAGGCCAGGTCGAACTGTGCCTGCGCAATCTCCGTCGAACCCTGGTAGGAATTCACGGCAGTCCGCATGAAATACGCCGCGTCAGCCTGGTTATTGGCGTCGTCCGCAATCTGGCCCACGCTCACCAGTGCTCGAGGTGTAAAAGGACTATTTGGAAAACTGCGCCGCAACTCTTCAACGCTACTTCGTGCCTGTTCCCACTGGCGCGCGCGCGCGTAGGCTTGTGCTACAGAGTAAAGCGCTTCGGCGCGTGTCTCTCCGGCTGAGGTAGGTATCGCGTTCAGCGCGCTCACCGCATCAGTCGTTTTCCTGGCATTGGCTGCCGCGATCACTCGACGGAGTTGGGCGGGAATGCTCCCCGTTGCTGGAAACCTGGTGAATGCTTCGCCGTAAGCCTGCGACGCATCGGAAAATTTCTTAGCTGCGTAAAGCTTGTCAGCGCGGGTTATCGCTTCCTCTGAGGAAGCGGGTGACAACGTTGAGCCCAGGCGCGTGATGGCGGTGGCTGCATCGACGCTCTCGGCTGTCGCAGGGGCGCTAAAATAGATACGACGGTAGGCGCTAAGTGCACGAGCTGAATCGGAAGTCTGCTCGTAGGCCCTGGCCGTCATGAAAAGGGCTGTAGCATCGTCCGCCGCTGCGAGTTCTCTCAACGACGGCGGGACGGCAGAAGCATTACCGCTTTTCAGAATAATGCCGGAGGCGCGTAGTCTGGCTTCCCTCGCACGAGGCGACGCAGGATAATCATCGAGCAATTGTTCGTAAGCTACTCGAGCTTCTGCGGGCCTGGTTGCCTGTTCCAGAGCACTCGCCCGCAGGAAGAGCGCGTCGTCCCCAAGCAAGCTGTGGTTTGCGATCACATCTGTATTAAGCAACGTGGCAGCACCGGCATAGTCCTTGGCGCTAATCCTGATTCGAGCGCGGACTACCCTTGCCAATGCAGCAGCCTTTGAGCGCGGAAACTCAGCTTCCATCCGCGCCACCACTTCTTCCGGCGGCAACGCCGTGCTGTGCGTCATCGCCCGCAAAGTTTCCAGCGCTTTGGTTTCGCCGTTAGTTTGCTGGCGCGTCAGGCAGCTCGCCGTCAGAAACGCCGGCAGAGATACGGCTGTCAACAGCCCAAGTCCTACGATAATAAGAAGCGTGCGGTACCGGCGGAATGCTGGAAACAAAACTTTAACTCCTAATGCCTCTACGCCCGAGGCGCTGCATAAATCACTACCATTATTCAATTACCCTGAAGGGTTTGGTAAAAGCTAAACCCTGTCAGGGTATTAGTTTGTTGCTGAGCAACGCCTCGGCTGATAACTTGCCACGACCATGCCGTCCCGAGGACTCAAACGTTAGTCGCGGGTTAAGCGGAAACCGTTGCTCCCGGGTATGCGCTTCCCAGCTTGGCCGCATCGCCTTCAGCCAGAGTATTCACCAGCTCCTGGTGGAAGTAGTCGTACCTGTTGGCCACTTCTGGTTTGACGCGCTTGTCATACATTTCTCGCGAGCGGTCAATATAGTCACGCAGGCGAAGATAGAGATCATTTTGAGAGCGGCCTTCCGTCACCTTCTGTTCGTTGTAGAGTTTGATCTCGGAGACCAGTAGGCGTGCAAACCGGCGCGCATCGTTATGAAGACGGCGTTCGTCTTCGGTCGCAACGTCGACCGGGAGCTCGACTTCAATTCCGTATCTTCGGCGCGGCGCCGCCGGCGGAACCATAGACTCTGCCTCAGCTGGTGTAGGCGCGGTCTCTACAGAATCTTCTACGCGCGTGTAAGTGGGTGCGACTGGTGCAAGCTCAGGCTCAGCCGCGGCCTCCAATTGTTCAGGTTCAGGAGCGAACTCAACTCGCTCCGGTGCTACTTCAGCTTCCTGAGGTTCTGGCGAGACTGGTTCGTACTCTCGCGCGACTTCAGCTAGCTCAGGTTTTGGCGATACCTCGACCGGTCTGTACTCTCGCGCGGCTTCGGCCTGCTCGGGCACCGCCTCGGTAAACTCATGAACTTCCGCCGCTGGCCAGCTCTCTTCCATCACCGGCGTTATCTCGTCATACTCGGCAACTGGCGTATAGCCGTACGACTCGGGCTCTCTTGCCTCTGCGACCGGCGCTTCCTCCACTCTCGGCTCGGGTTCGGCAGCTGGTCCACTCGAAGCCGATCGAGCGGCGAGCAGGTCCACTGCCATACCGGCGACGCGAACAAGTGTTTCCAAAGCTTCGAGGTTGATTGCTTCCGAATCGAGACCGGCGGAGTCGGCATATAAAACTGCCACTGTCCGACCGCGCACAACCAACGGGACTGATACGATTCGCGTTGGCGGATTGTCGCCAAACCGGTTGAGGATCAGATGGTTCTCGGAATGTGAACCCGGGCCGCCACTCCAGGTCTCGCGCGATCTGATGGTATTTCCGACGGCCGTATCCGCAGCCACTGGAAAAGAAAGCTGATGAATTACGTTGTCGCCAACCGACCCCTGGAAGCCGCGCGCCCGCCATCCAATACTCTGATCGCCTTTTACGACAAAGAAGGCAACGCGGGGTGCAAACGACGATGAGCGATTGACCAGGATCTTCAGGATGTCTGCCTGCGATTGCTGCTCCTCTATTTCAGAGATGGCTGCCTTGACGATCGCCATGTCGCTTGAAGCTTTAGCGCGCGAAGACTCTGAAGCAGCCAGGTCAATTCCCTCGTCGTGGGCCGCTCGCAGGTGTTCCAGGATTGAAGCGGCGACCCCGCCGTCGAGCTGGACGTCACCCTGGCGGTCCATCAGACGCGTGAGCGATTCATTGAGCTGGCTCTGAAGTGCGGCAATCTCTTGCTTGATACCGCCAATACGACCTTCGATATAGCTTTCTATCTCGTGGCGTAAGCTATCTTCCAGTTGTCCACTAACCACAGTTTATTCCTCCGTTGAAGTAACTTGTGAACGCGCATTCCTGGTGAGAATCAACTGGTTAGAACGTTCATTGCTGAGACCCAGAAGGGGCGAATACGTCTCTTTAGCGATTATGGACGTGCGGGAATCAGTGAGTCAAGAAAGCGTTTCTGAATGAAGTTGCCTGATTTCAATAGCGGCAGCTCAAACCCTTACGGGGGTTCAATTGACAGGGTTTGGCCCCTGGGATATAAGTCCCCTCACACAGGGACCGCCCCCGACGCATCGATGCCTGCTACCATCCTAATCGCCGACGATCATGACGACAATCGCGAACTGTTGCAGCTTTTGCTGGTGGGCGCCGGCTATGACGTGCGCGAAGCGAGAGACGGAAGCGAATGTGTGGCGATTGCCCGCGACGAGCGACCGGATCTGATTGTCATCGATCTGTCCATGCCCGTATTGGATGGTTGGGGTGTGTTTCAAGAACTAAAGGCCGATCAAAGCACCCGGACAATCCCCTGCATGGCTGTTACCGCACACGCCGAGCTCACTCGAAGTCAGGCAATGGAGACCGGGTTCAGCGCTTACGTGTCAAAACCCTTCAGCATCGAAGCCCTGCTCAAAACTGTCGCGGACCTGCTTGCAAGCCAGAAGTCTGAGTGACATCCTCTACTTTGGAGTGCGGTAACCTGTTACCGCTTTGGTCTTCGGCGACCTGTCGCCGTCGTCTCTCCTAAATCGAGCGGCTCCGATGAACTTCTGGTCCATACCGACGGCTGCGACAGGTCGCAGACGACCAAGGCGCTGACAAGGCAGCGCACTCCAAAGAGGAACGCGTTACTTCAGTAATCCCTACTTCTGCGAAATCACCACCCGCTGAATCGTTGGCGGCAGCTCATGAAGCTCACTTGAAGCGAAACCTGCGTTGGCGCACATCCTTTCGAGCTCAGAAAATGTGTAAGCATCGCCGCTGGGCGTGCTACCCAGCATCATCATGCTGAACGACGCCGCGTCAGGCGAGATACGATCTTCATTCGGCACAAACTCGAGTGTGACAGCGCGCCCCCCATCCGCCAGCGAGGCATATACCTTCCGCAACAGCGTCTCACAAGTGGGCGGGTCGAAGTGATGCAGGAAGTTGGTTAACAAAACCAGGTCATAGCCCGCGCCGTAATCAACGTCGAAGGCGCTCCCTCCAATCGTCGAATACCGGTCCGCAACTCCGGCTTTGTTCGCATTCTCTTTGGCAACATCCAGCACGTTGGGCCAGTCCAATGCGACTACCTCAGCCTGCTGGTTGTTTGTGGCGAAGGCAATCCCAAAAAGACCATGCCCTGCGGCGATGTCCAAAATCTTCAGTTTTCTGTCCGCTGGCGGATCCACCAGCTTGGTCAGTAACTGCGCCGGCATTGCCATCATTGGCGCCATGGCCCTGGCGAACTTCACCCAGATAGGATTGTCTGGGGAAACGGTACCACCGTCTTCGTCAAGGCTGCCTCCCTTGCGGACGACATCGGCCAAATTTCTGAAGTTATTAGTTAACTTTTCGGTCAACATAAACTCGGTGGCGCCCCCGAGGTAGGCAGGCGAACCCTGGTCGAGAAAAACTGCGGAGTCTGGCGTCAGGCTGTAGTTAACTCCGTCCTTGTTTAAGAATCCCATGATGCAAAGAAAATCACAGAGTATTCGCATTCCGCGCTCTGACGTCTCACATCTCTTTGCCAGCTCGGCGGCGGTAGTGTTTCCCTCGCCGAGGGCAGTGAAAACGTTCAGTTCGATTGCGGCTTTTAGTGCCTCGCTTCGCTGATAAGCGCTAACGGTTTGAAAGAATAGCTGTGGCGATGGTTGTTGTGATGGTGAACTCGACATTATGAAACTCCTTTGAAATTTGTAAAGCAAACTGTTAGTTTGCGGCGGTACCCTCAGAGTGAATTCGGAACTCACCCGCAACCGTTTGTTAAGACGCAAACTAACAGTTTGCTTTACGGCGTGAATGTCCGGAAAAACTCGATTCCGGAATAATTGAGCCGGGTGGCCCGACCCTGGATGGGCATATCAAAGACCAGTCTATCCGCGTCGTTTCCGTCATCAGCAGGGCGAAAGACATTCGACTCCACCTGGACCAGGGGTTGCTCTCCCTCAATCAACAATTGGCCTTTGCGAATTAACAATCTCAGATCCCCATACCACGGACTATCAGAACGAAAATGGCCGGTATAGGCATCCCATTGCTTCGGATGCTCAAACTTCCTGGGACCTGAATAGGCTTGGCCCACCCACCAGTCAACTCCATGAAACACCTCGACGACCTTGTTCTGGTCGCGGCCAAAACTGAGCGGAAACAATTCGAAATCCGGATGCTTAACCAGGAAACGATCTTTGCCCGCTTGCTCCAAAACAATCCGCGCCCCCGCATGCTGCAAAATCAACTGCTGGCCGTTGCTGGTCAATATGAGCTTTCTGCCATCGGGCGCGGTAAAAGTGCCCACGTAATCTGCGGCGTTGGTGACCGTTGCCGGTGATGGAGCATAAGGCGGGGGCTCGGGCAGTTCCGGTCCGCGCGATGCAGCGCTCAAAAGTTCAAGTGCATACTTCGTGACAGCCACTGGTCGATACCCACCGGCGAGCCTGGCGTTCACTGAGGCAAATGCCGCGACCCCATCGGTGATGTCGGCGTACATGGCAGAACTGAACGCGACCATTCCTCCCGTGTGGCGCAACAGCGTATGCCCATTTACCTCACTCACCCACAACCCGTAAGCGTAACTTGCTTCCTCGCCCCGGAAGGGCGACTTGATCACGGGCTTGATAAAAGAGTCAAACGTTTTCTCCGCCAGCACCCGCCCACTGACACCAGCGCCTCGATTCATCAGCATTTTTAAGTAGTTGCCCATGTCCCGAGCGGTCGCGGCAATGCTGCCCGCGGCTTCGGGCACTTCAACCCATGGGGCTTCGCCGAGTTTCCCCCTGAGCGGAAACGGGCGATCCGGTTTGAGTGGCCAATACCCGAGCGCCATCTGCTCGCGAATTTCGTTTGAGATTATTGGCGAACTCGACGTCATCCCAAGCGGTTGGAGGACACGACGCCGCATGATTTCAGCGAAGGGCTTTTTGTCGACCGCTTCCAGGATGAAACCGAGCAGGTCGTAACCAATGTTGGAATAGACAAACTTCGCTCCCGGTGCGAAGCCGGTCCTCAAAGTAGTCGCGGCCACTCGCATTAGTAATGGGACGCCCGAGAGACCTGACGTGTGACTCAACAAATGATGCGTTGTAAATGGGGCATAGCGGGAATCGACCTTGAGCCACGGCAAATATTCGATGACGGACTTGTGCAAATCAAGCTTGCCTTCTTCGGCCTGTTGAAGAATGGCCACCGCGACAAATGATTTTGAGACTGAGCCGATTTCGAAGAGTGTCTGGGGTGCGACCATGACACCCGCTTTGATATCGGCGAACCCATATTGCGAGCTTCTCAAAAGACCATCGCGATTCGCCAGAGATAAGGTCATTCCTGGCGCGCCCGTTTCCGTCATGTGACGCGCAATGAACTCATCGAGACGTTTGAAAGCCGGCGCCAAATGATCACCCTGCGAAAAGATGCGGTCAGCGATTAGCACTGGGCGAGCGCCGCCCACAGTCTGCATTACCACAACGCCAAGCGCGGCCTTGAGACTATTTGTTAGTAACTGTCTTCGATTGATGTTGAGGGACAATTCCAAAAGACCTCGTAAGCAAGGAGCCAATAGGTCCCATATGACCTATTGGCCCTATCGGCCGCTAAGCCGGCAACCCGCCACGCGCAACCTTCTCCATTACGTTACAAAAACGATCAAGCTCCCAGAGCGTCGTATAGACGTTGGGAGTAATTCGAATGCCCTGGAACTCATCATGGATGATAGGCGTCGTGAAGATACGATGCTTATCAAATAAATAACTACCGATCTTGCTCGGATTTATTCCTTCGATTTGCACGTTGGCAATCGCGCACGACTGCGCCGGGTCAAACGAAGTATTGAACCGCACCTGCGGCACGTCCTTGAGCCGGTTCATCCAGTAGCGCGAAAGATATCTCAGCCGCTCCTCTTTTCTTTTCGCGCCTATACCATTGTGAAAAAGCAATGCTTCGCCAATCGCGAGTTTGGGCGCGGCGGAGTGTGTGCCAATCTCTTCAAACTTGCGGATGTCATTTGACTGCTTCGACTCGGCCGCCATCAACGGCCAAGTCTTTTCGATCTTTTCGCGTTTGACGTAAAGCATCCCGGTGCCCTTAGGCGCATAAAGCCACTTGTGCAGGCTGGTGCCAAAGTAGTCACATCCGAGATCTTTTTGTTGGAATTGAAACTGAGCAAACGAATGGGCGCCGTCAACGATTGTCTCGATTCCTTTGGCGCGGGCCATCTCACACACAGCCTTCACCGGCGTGATCTGCCCGGTTAGATTGACTTGATGCATGATTAGAATCAGACGCGTACGACTGGTTATCCCCTGTTCAAAGGCCGCTGTGATCTCGGTTAGGTCCTTCGGCGGAATCGGAATCTTGACCAACTTGAGCACCAGGCCTTCGCGTTTTTCACGCTGGCGCAGGGTTGTCAGCATCCGCGGATAGTCCTGGGTAGTAGTGAGAATTTCGTCGCCGGATTTGAAGTCCATGCCCATCAGCAGAATTTCAAGCGACTCGGAGGCGTTGCGGGTGATAGCGATCTCCTCGCGATCGCAACCAAAGACTTCCGCCAGGCCGGTCCGGATGGTTTCTGATTGCGGCTCAAGCAGTTGCCACATCGTATAGGCGGTTGCGTCTTCCTGTTGCCAGATGTAACGCACCAAAGCCTCGGTGACGATGCGTGGGCTGGGCGACACACCACCGTTGTTCAAGTTGATGATACCGCGCGTCACAGAAAAGGCGTTTTGAATGACCGACCAGTAGTCTTCATTCATGGCCGCTTGCTCCGGCGTCAGATGGGCCACGCTTTTGGTCGCCGCCTGAACCTCTTTCAAAAGCGACGCCACTGTGGCGGAAGAAAGTGCCGCGAGCCCGAGGCCCTTGCCGGCGAGAGAAAGAAAGTTGCGGCGGTCGACGTCAGATGAAGTTGTCATCAGTTATTTACCTCGGCGAATAAGAATTGGCCGCAGATGAACGCAGATAAACGCGGATATGAGCAAATACTCTTACAGCTTTTTGGACATGCTCCGCGAATATCGCGTTAACCCGCGGCGAGTTCCTGTCTATCCTTGAGCCCCGTCCCGATCACTTCGCTCCGTGGACGATCTCCCCGCCAATCACTGTCATCACGCAACGCGTCGTCAAGATTTCCATCTCCGGAATCTTCATGATATCAGCGGACAAAACGGTGAAGTCTGCCAACTTGCCAACCTCGATCGAACCCCGCAACGACTCTTCAAAGGCGGCGTAGGCGGGCCAGACCGTGAACATCTTCAGCGCCTGTTCGCGGGTCACGGCCTCTTCCGGATGCCAGCCTTCACCGGAAAAACCTTTCATGTCTTTACGCGCCACCGCCGCGTAGAACTCAATCATCGGCTCGCCACGCTCCACCGGCGCGTCGGAACCACCGGGAATAATTGATCCGGATTTGATCAACGATGCCCACGCGTAAGCCCCGGCCAGTCGCTTAATGCCGAGCCGACTCGGCGCGAAGTGTAAGTCACCAATCGCATGCGACGCCTGCATCGAGGGGATGACCCCGAGTTTGCCAAAACGCGGAATGTCAGCTGGGTTCACGATCTGAGAATGCTCTATCCGCCAGCGCGGCTCGCGAATTTTGCGCTGGGCCGGCGGGACAGCTTTGAAGGCCTTTTCGTAGGCATCAAGAATGAAGCGGTTGCCGCGGTCGCCAATCGCGTGTGTCTCTACCTGAACTCCTTTTCGCAACGCTTCTTCGAGAAACGGTCGCAAGACTTCTTCCTTGATGGTCAAAAATCCGGAAGTATCCGGCTTGTCGGAATATGGTTCTAGCAGTGCGGCACTACGTGAACCAAGTGACCCGTCGGCATAAAGTTTGACAGCGCGAACCGTTAGTCGATTGCCTTCCTCGCCGATGATTGGTCCATCGCGAAACAGCTGTTCAGCCTCCTGGCCCGGAGCGGAAAGAGCTTTATAGATTCGCAACTTAATCTTGCCTTCGCGGTAGAGTCGTTTGACGAGGGCGACGTCTGCATAACTACCACCGGCATCCTGTACCTGGGTCCAACCCAGGTCGATGTTTCGCTTGACTCCCAGGACTAGCGCGCGCTCGGTCTCCTCAGACGTCGGTCCAGGAACGTGACTTTGAACGAGATCCTGCGCGGCATCGAGCAACATGCCGTTTGGTTCACCAGACTGTTTGTCTTTCGAAATCTCGCCACCGAAGGGGCTGGGTGTGTTCTGGTCAACTCCCGCGATTTTTAAGGCCGCACTGTTAGCTACAGCGCCATGGCCATCAGCTCGATCCAGGAAGACGGGATTGTTTGGTGCAACCTTATCGAGATCCCAGCGCGTCGGAAAAACTGGTGGTTTCCAGAAGGTCTCGATCCAACCTCTCCCGGTTACCCACGCACCCGGTTTGGTCTGATCAACTCGCGCTTTAACTTTTGCCAGAAAGTCTTCGAGACTGGTGATGCCTTCGAGGTTAAGTGTAATCTCGCGGAAACCCACCCCGAAAAGGTGATGATGCGCATCGGTCATTCCCGGGAGCATCGTCTTGCCGTGCAAATCGACAACCCGGGTAGTTTTGCCGACATACTTTTGAGCATCGCTATTGGACCCAACAAAGATAATGCGATCTCGTTTGACGGCGATAGCTTCTGCTTTAGGCTGACGCTCGTTTGCCGTGTAGACGTTTCCGTTTTTGAAAACAATATCGGCATTATCGATAGTCGTTTTGGGCGGCGCAGGAGTTAACGACGTGATCAGGGCCAGAAGCAGTAACGCAAAAGTTTTCATCAGGATCTAGTTCCAGTCAGGCTTAATAGAAACGGTAACGTTCGTGATAGAGGCAGTCTTATATCATTGATGCCGAACTAAGAAAAACATTTAACCGCAAAGCACGCAAAGGTTCGCATAGGGCCGCGATGAACCGCTCCGAAACTCTGCGGACCTGGGGGGTACGAAGTAGTATCCACAGATTACGCCGAGTATGCAGACCCTTGGATCAAAGGGAATCTTCCTTCAGCGCGCTACTGCCATCGCCCTTTTGAATCTGTGAAATCTGCGTAGTCTGCGGATAGTTATTTGATCTTGCGGTTTGTTTCGAGAACTGGGGACTCAGCGTGTCACCACTCAATAGTTCACGTATAATTCCCAAGCATTTATCACATCAAGAGTCGGGGCCTGGACCATGAAAACTGAAACGCTCAATCTCAACACATCACGCGGCGCCACGACCGCTTTCGTCGCCCGTCCCGATGCCGACCCTGACGCCGCGGTTCTCTTAATCCAGGAATGGTGGGGAATCAATGATCACATTCGTGACCTTGCCGGCCGCTACGCCAATGAAGGATATCTGTGCGTTGCCCCCGATCTTTATCGAGGCAAGCTGGCCCAAAACTCGGACGAGGCCTCGCAGATGATGCAGGCTCTGGTTGTGGAAGACGGAATGGAAACTATCCGGGAAGCGATGGCTGAAACGAAACGCACCTACAATGTCCAGAAGTTTGGGATTACTGGTTATTGCATGGGCGGCACCTTTGCACTGCGGGCTGCCTGCGAGATAGATGAACTTGCAGCGGCCGCGCCTTTCTACGGAGACATTCCGGAAGAGGAAGTTCTGAGAAAGTTGAAAGCGCCGACGCTCTTCATCGCCGGTAAGCGCGACGGCTGGATCAATACTGAGAAGGTGAATCAACTAATCGAAGCCGCGAGCAAATACAACCTACCGGTCGAAGTTGTCACATACGATGCGGACCACGCTTTCTTCAACGACACGCGGCCTGAGGTTTATGACGCTGAAGCTGCAGCCGATGCCTGGAAACGCGTTCTTGGGTTATTCAGCAAACCGTTGGCATCCGGGAAAGCCGAAACCAACTGAAGAGAGTTCGTCTCAACTGAAGGCATTGTGCACAAGTTTCTTGAAGAGTGATACTGAGATGATCGTCGTACTTAACATCTTCTGAGCTTCAGAAAAATCATGGTCACCAGTGATTAGATACTCCGCCTGCGACACTAAAGCGCAGGCCAGGAATTTCGCATCTTTCCTATCTCGTGGGAAATCAACCTCAATATTCACTTCAACTATCATTGTCAACGCTTCCAACATTTCGTGCCACCTTTGCAGCAAGTCTATCGGCAGCGCAAATTCCTCACGCGCAAGTACCTCTTTGTATTCTTCAAGGATGGGGCTGGAAACGACCCACTGAAAGTCAGGGTGCTCGGCGACAAAGAGAATCACGGTCTCCGGGTCTCGATCTCTTAGCGCCGCCGACACGACCACATTGGTGTCGATGACTACCTTCATCGACCGTTCCGGTAAGCCTCAACTTCGCGGGTAATATCTTCTTCACTGAGAGCCTGCAAGTGAGGAATGGACTGAGTGGCTTTGAATAAGTCTTTGAGTTGTCGAACCCGAGCATCTACTCCATTCTTGGCAACGACCACAACCTCAACTTCTTGTCCTTCGCTGAAGGGTAAATCGGAAAGCACAACCTGCTTAGGATCTTTGATCGTTAAGGATGTACGAAATTCTTTCATGCGAATCCTACTCTTACTCTCGGTGATTGTATTTGACTTGAACGAACGAGCCAAGCCCCAGAGCTATCAAACGAAAAAATTCAGCGGCCGCCAGGAGATCCAGGAAGCACCGTACCGCCTAAGCGACCGGTGAAAACCAATCCGAGGCTGCAACAAGAAAAGCGAGCCTCTAGAGAGGCCCGGCGCGGTTATCATCATCGGAATTCTACGATGGTTTGGTCTGATGATACTTCGACGGCAGGTTTTCCCGTCCCCATTTCAACGCGCTACTCAGCCAGACTAACTCATCCAAAAAATCCTTAGCCCGTTTCTCAAAAGCTGGATCCAAGAGGTTCCCTCCCCCGTCAAATGTCTTTTGCACCTTCGGAAAGTTCAAGTCGCTAAAGGTAACGGCCAGGCCTAACTCACGAACCATCGGCACCATCGCTTCGATGACGCGAGTGCCACCCCATGGACCAGCCGACACGCCGACAAACGCGACGGCCTTGTGCACGTATTCCCTCAACAGCAAGTCCAACACGGCCTTCAAGACACCCGGGTAGCCATGGTTATATTCCGGCGTCACTATTACCAGCCCATCGGCCTTTATGATTGTGTCTCGCCATTCGGGAAAGAGCTGCTTAATCTCCTGTCCATAATCATCCTGCGGTAAAGCGAAGTCGGCTGTATCGAAGAGTCTCGTTTGAATCTCGGGCCGCTGCTCCATCTGCCCGATCAGCCACCGAGCCGGCGATGCACTATTTCTCTGCTTTCGATTGGTGCCCAGTAGAACCGGAATAAGTAATTTGTCCACTATGCCTCCTTTTGTTTTGGGTAGCGTGTGAGTAGCGGGCCAGGGGTCTTTCCCGTTTTCCAATTTAGGTTTTATAATAGGTTCACAATAAATCAGACACGGAAATCTCGCTGTCTCTGTTTAAAATTTGGGAACAAGAATCTCATTGTGAGTTTCTTCCTACTACCAAGGTGCGAGCATCGCGCCTCCTGTATACGACAGAACCTCCAAGCCACGCGGTTTCGGAGGTTCTGGCGTAAATAGAGGCCAAAAGTTTAACAACGTTTCTCAAGGAGAACTGCGTGCCAGCTTTGTCCAAGGCCCTTTTGTTATTCGCAATGAATTGGCTCGACGCGCAACTCACCATTCTTTGGGTGCGCCTCAACGTTGCCACCGAAGGGAACGGGCTTATGGCAATGCTTCTTGATCGTGGCGACGCTCCTTTTCTCTCCGTAAAGCTGGCCATCGGAGCAATAGCTGGGTACACGCTCTACCGCTTTTCAGAAATCCCCATCGCCCGCCGGGGAATGAAACTCGTGCTCGGTGTCTATCTGGCCTTGATGGTCGTCCACATCGCCACCGGATTCGCCGCCCTGGGATGGCACGCGCCATCAACCGTTTTTGCCTATTTTGTCAGCCTGCCAGGTACAGTCATAGCCTCATTCTTCTAATACTGTAGAATTCGCATCACTGCCAGAGTTTCTTTATCGGTTTCAGAGTAGCTTCGCTTAGAAAAAGGGAACACCGATGTCCCGTCATCGTTTCAACTACAGGATTTACGCCTGGTTGGAAACGGGGGGAATTTCGCCCTTGCGTGTGACGACAGAAAATCCTAAATTCAACCATTGGGTTCACGCCAAAGTGCTCGCATCCAGCCTCGCACAACTAGCGCGACGGCTGGGGCATCATACCAACGCTCGAATTAAGGAACTTTAGGGACTCAAAACCAAGCGAGAAATAAGTTATGTACAGAATCTCAGCACGTCAAATCCTGGTGATCGCATTGGCCTCTGCAATCTTCGCAGCTGGCACTGTGGCGCTGGTCGATCGTTTTTCAGGCAAATTTCAGCCGACCGGTTCGGCGTTTTTAGAGACCGCGCCGGCAGGCATCACAGATCCTGCTCTGGCGACCGATGAACAAAACAATATCGAAATCTACCGCACGCTCTCGCCCGGCGTCGTTAACGTTCATTCAACCTCTTACGCCCGTGATTTCTTTGGCTTCGTTGAGCCTCAGGAAGGCTCCGGATCAGGATCGATAATCGATGCGGAGGGTGACATCCTAACGAATTATCACGTGATTGAGAATGCCCAAAAGCTTTCCGTCAGTCTCGGAGGACAGAAAGATTATCCGGCCAAGCTGATGGGCGGTGATCCCGACACGGATCTTGCTGTAATTAGATTACTTGAGAAACCAAAAGAGCCGCTGACCGTCATACCGCTGGGCGACTCCGACAGACTCTCGGTTGGTCAGAAAGTGTTGGCCATCGGCAACCCCTTTAGCATGGATCGGACATTGACGATCGGCGTGATCAGCGGACTGGAACGCCCCATACGCGCTCGTAACAATCGGCAGATACAGGGAGCCATCCAAACCGATGCTTCAATCAATCCGGGAAACTCAGGTGGTCCGTTGCTCGATTCACACGGTCGCATGATCGGTATCAACTCTCAGATTCTCTCACCGTCTGGCGGCTCTGCCGGGGTGGGCTTTGCAGTTCCAGTTAATATTGCCAAGCGCATTGTCCCGCAGTTGATCCGTTATGGAGTGGTGAATCGACCCACGATGGATCTAAACACTCGCGATGTCGCCTTGCTCAGAAACCAGGTTGATCTTCCGGTCCAGGATGGCGCGATGGTTTGGCAAATTGCCCGTGGTGGCTCAGGCGCAACGGCGGGTCTCCGCGGAGTTACCCAGGACGAAAACGGCGACTTTGCGCTGGGAGACATCATTGTCGGTCTAGACGGGGAAAAGGTAGCCAACTCAGACGACCTGTATCGGCTGCTCGAGAAACACCAGGTTGGACAAACTGCGAGCGTGGAAATTGTGCGAAATGGTAGGCGTATGACCGTACCCGTTCGTCTCTCGGCCCCTGCCGATACCAGACGGGTTCGGCGATAGCAGCACAGAGATCAGAGGTCGGAGATCAGATGTCGGCGATTACACCAATCGACTCTGACTTCTGACTTCTGACTTCTGACTTCTGGCCTTGAATCAAACCAACCACTTCTTCGATATCGGTTACGGCTGGCTCTGCAAGCATTGCAGTGCGGAAGACACCGAACGAAAACAACATCCCGAGATTCCCACGACGTCACAAGGTTCAGGTCTGGCTCTGGCAGGCTGGACCGATTCCACCCGGCAGGTTCTCACCTGCCCGCGTTGTGGGATTGAAGAAGCAATTCAGAATACCTAGCAACGGAGATCGTTCGGGTGCTTTCGTGGAGCGCCTTACACTCGGGTGACGCCACTCTCAGGATCGCCAAACTTCTCCCAGTAGTCCCTGAAACTGCGTTCGATCACGTCGAGCGCTTCTTCCCGATCATAAACATCGGCGATCTCAACGCGCCGGGGAGCGTCTGCCGGCAATTGTTTATAACTCAGGAAATAATGCTTGAGCCGATCGACGAGGGCCTTTGGACATTCGGTAATATCCTTGATATGACCGTAAGCAAGATCGGCCTGCAACACCGAGATGATCTTGTCATCCGCCTGTTGCCCATCAATCATCCGCAATCCGCCGATTGGTTCTGCGTGGAGAAAAAAATTGCCTTGCGCAAACGTCTTCTCCGTCAACACGCAAATGTCCAGCGGGTCACCGTCCCCCTGAATCCCAGTCGTTCCGGTACGTGCGGCGCAAAGCTGGGCCACCTCTTCTCCGCAGTAACTCCGCGGAATGAAGCCGTAAAGCGACGGGCACATGGACGAAAACCGTTGCGGACGATCCACCCGCAAATGGCCGGATTGCTTGTCCAGTTCGTATTTCACGGCATCCGTAGGGACTATTTCTATATAGGCGTTCACTGTCGCTGGCGCCGCGGCTCCGGGAGTTACGCCGTGCCACGGATGCGCCTGGAATAGTTTGAAAAGGTCAAGAAGCGCAGCGTTGTTTGGCGGTAGTTTGGTGCTCATATCTGACAACTTCTTGTTTGTCGCCTGGTAACACCAACGACTCAAGTATCTTAAACCGATTAGGTGTCTTCGACGCGTAGCGGCGGTATGACTTTAGCCCGGCTTTTCAAGGCCGGGGATCACGTTATTGTCTGGTGCGTCGCGTAGCGACGATTGAATCCAGGTTCAGGCATCGCTACGCGACGCGAATACTTCACCGCTATTGCCCCCTTGAAAGGCCGGGCTAAAGTCATTCCGACGCTACGCGTCGAAGACACTAGATCCAAGCTTCCCTTAGTTTGTCGCGGGTTGGGGAAATTACTTGTAAAGCTGACCATCCGAGCCAAACTCCTTCATTCATTTCTTCGTCATCAAAATAGTCCGGCAAGCCTGTATCCGACCCAAACCAGAAACAATCCCGCGATGTTAGACAGTCCAACGTTAAGTAAAGCAAGAAAAACTTCACCGTCACGTAGCAAGGCAAACGTTTGCAGGCCGTAAGCGGAAAACGTGGTAAAACCACCCAACAGGCCTATGAAAACCACACTTCGCGAAGTCGGGCTGGTAAGGAACCGGTCATACATCAAATAGAAAAAGACACCCGCGAGCAAACAGCCAATCGCATTGACCGCGAAGGTGCCGTAAGGGAAAGTTTCGCCGTAGCGCCTGGCTACGACGTCCGACAACCAGTATCGCGCAACCGTGCCTACAAAGCCGGCAAGTCCAATCCAGATAAACCTCGACATGAAGCCACAGTTTAGCAGATTCACAATTGCTGCTACTCCCTGAGATGATAGAATCTCTGCTCCAACTCAGGTCTGCGAGTTTGAACTTTTATTCGTCAACAATGGCTACCGAAGTCATCACCAGAGCCGAAACCGGCGTTATTTCTCTTCGCTGGATCATTAGTGCGCGCGACGATCTGATCTGGCTCATTGGTTCGGTGCTTTCCAGTTACGCGCTGCTGGTCCTGTACGTCTCAGGAATCCTTCCCCTGGTGCCGATGGTGGCGTTGTGGGCAATCCTGATCGACGCCCCCCACGTCTTCGGCACATTTTCCCGGACTTACTTTGATCGCACGGAACGTCGGACTCGAAGCCGTCTGTTGTGGGGCTCGTTACTCTTCTTTGCAGTGGGCCCAATCATGGTCCTTGCCGGGGTGGGTCTCATCATCTTTTTCATCGCCGCCCTCTGGGCCTATTACCACCTGGTCAAGCAACACTACGGCTTTATGGTGCTGTACAAGAAGAAGAACAACGATCTTGCACCAGTCGACAACGCGCTCGATCGATTGTTGGTGCTGTTCGCGTTTAACTATCCGTTTGTGGCCTTCATTACCCTCGATCCGGAGGCGATGGCCCGCGTTCCGAAACCCCTACAAGCAGGTGTGAACGGTCTGGCCACGATTCTCCTCGTCGGAACGATTGTGCTTGCTATTGCCTGGCTGGGAAGACAGATTCAACGCGCAATTACCGGCCAGCCACTGAACCTTCCAAAATACCTATTACTGGCCGCCGCGATTCCGATGCATTGGATCGTCTTGCTCACGCCGATGCCGCATAAACCAATTGCCATCGTGGCCATCCTGACCATCTACCACAACCTGCAATATCACCGTCTGATCTGGTTTCATAACAAGAAGTACCAAGCTGGCACCGCCGGCGCTGGGAGCGCAGGCAAGCGGGGTCCCCATCGGGGCAGCCCCGATGGGGTGCTCGTCCTGCCTGCAACGACGAGGCGTACCCTAGTCAAAGTCAACGAAGCTGAACACTCATCCGGGGGCTTGCCAGACCTCCGCCAAAAATACGGCGCCGCCGAACTCATCAGCCGTCGGCTGCTTTACTACATCGCCTTCGGCCTTATCTTCGGATTGATTTACCAGGGACCAAGACAAATTCTCGGCTATATGACCTTGAAGAGCAGCAATGGACTGGCGTCTACTCCCTCATTTCCAATTCAACTGGGCATTTCGTTTCTCTGGGGTTACGCTTTCATTCATTACTATCTCGACTCGAAAATCTGGCGCGTTCGCCGCGATCCTTCCGTTGGCAAAGCCTTAAACATGAGTTGAAGAAAGAGTTCGCCACAGATGACCCAGACAACCCGGCTAAAGAGAAATTGGCTGAAACCCTTTTAGACTTTGCTCTGATCCGTACTTATCCGCGTTAATCTGCGGCCAAATTTTGGTTTATGGCTGACTACGAATTCGTTACCATCTGGCACGTCAACGCTCCGCAGGAGAAAGTCTGGGATCTGATCTTTCATTCTGAAGATTGGCCCGGATGGTGGCGCGGGGTCGAAAAGGTCGAGAAGTTGAAAGACGGCGATCTGAGTCACGTCGGCGCCATTCATCGCTACACCTGGAAAAGCAAACTTCCCTACCGCCTCATCTTTGAAATGCAAACGACGCGAGTCGAGCCCATCACTATTATTGAAGGCCGTGCTATTGGCGAACTCCAGGGCGCCGGCCGGTGGCAGCTCTCAAATGACGGCGAGATAACTACCGTTCGTTACGACTGGAAAGTGGAAACTACGAAGGCCTGGATGAACTATCTGGCTCCGATTGCCCGACCGTTCTTCAGCTGGAATCACAACGTCGTAATGGGTTGGGGAGGAGAGGGATTGGCAAAGCGCTTGGGGATCGAAAACTGATGAGTGACTCTAAGAAAGTGATGCGTGATGAGTGAGAACGAGTTCCGAGTGCTGAGTCATGTTTCGTCGGTCAAAGGCATCCGGCTTCTACTCAGGACTCAGAACTCGTTCTCACTCATCACTCATCACTCATCACTCATCACTAACGAACTCGGTGATTACTTCTGTAAATTGTTCCGGATACTCTTCGTGAGGAATGTGACCACACTCGCGAAAAACTATGAACCGCGAATTAGGAATCTCCTGATGAATCTTCTCTCCGTCCCGCAACGGCACTTCGCGATCGTTCTCGCCCCACATCACCATCGTCGGCTGTGAAATCAAATGCGCGTCCCGCGAAACTCGGTCGGCATCCCAGCGGCGCACCGTACGAATGATCGCGCGGTGAGTGCCCCTGGTTCTCAGCGGTAGATGTCTCGCCTGGACTCTTCTTTCATCCAACACCCATTCATGCCGGTCATAGACCTTCTTCATCCGCCGCCGCAACAACGTGCGCGAGCTCGCCAGCAATGGTGAAAGAATGTCACCGATAATCGGCGAGCCAAAAAGACGCATCAACAGGTAGCGCGTTGGCCGGTTGTTTGTGACTGCGCCTACCAGAATCAGCTTTTCAACCACGCCGGGATGGTCGAGCGCAACCGTTGCCGCAACTGCGCCGCCGTAAGAACTGCCAACTAACAAGGTTCGTCCGATGCCCAGTTCTTTCATCAAACCTACTATCATCGTGGCTTGAGAGGTGATGGTGTAGTCGAGGTGACGGGGCTTGCCCGAATAGCCAAAACCAAGCAGATCCGGAGCGATCACTCGGTAGCCGGCGTCTGCGAGCGGCAATAACACTTTGCTCCAAACGAGATTTGACGAAGCAAAGCCGTGGATCAGAATCATGGGCGGCGAATTCCTGTCACCGGCCTCTTGATAGTGTACGGGCACACCGTCCACATCAATAAAACGGGAGCGGTCGGCATGAAAGATGATATCCCGGTTCTTCTCCCATTCAACATCGGGCGGGCGCAACAATAATTTGGCCGCCACTCCGGAAGCGGCAGCCGCCGATATTCCCGCGAGCCAATAACGTTTCTTCATGAGAACTCCGACGCAATTACCACACTTGGATGCAACCAACGGTCTGCCTTTTTGAATTCAGCTACTGCCACGAGGTGCCCATGCTCATTGCGCAACCGCACCCGTTCTCCATCGTCCCATGCGGCGCTATCTACTCGGATGTCCAATCCGTTTCCCACTCTGGCTAAGTCATCAGCCCCTAAATCCACGAAAGACATTCGCGACAAAGCCTCATCCGGATTGGCCAGGATAGTCCCCAGCGCCCCTTCCGCCACGCTTACCTTAACTTGCTCCAACGTCTTTGCCTGGTCAATCGAAAAATCACCGACCCGGGAGCGGCGAAGTTCCGCGAGGTGGGCGCCTACGTTTAGATGTTTGCCAAAATCTTCTGCCAGCGTGCGCACGTAAGTACCTGCCGAGCATGCGACTCTAACTTCAAAATCAAAGGTGCCATCCAGGTTGTCTTTCAGGAGCTCGCCTGAAGGTCGGATAGCCTCGAAAGCATGGATGCAAACTCGCACCGGCTGTCTTTCAACCTCCAAGCCCTGCCGTGCCAGCTCATAGAGTTTCCTCCCTGCTTGCTTCTTTGCGGAATACATTGGCGGCACTTGCTCGATCTCACCACGCAAGCTCTCGAGCGCGGATTCGATTTGCTCCCCGCTCCATGGACCCTTCGGCAACATTTCGGGAGGATCCGGAATTCGTTTGCCCGTGATATCGCCAGTATCCGTGGAGTAGCCGAGGCGAATAATAGCCTCATACTCTTTCTCCAGACCACTAAGAAACTGGGCCAAACGCGTCGCGCGGCCAACGAGGATGACCAGCAGGCCCGTTGCAAAGGGATCGAGCGTACCCGTGTGTCCCACTCGGCGGACATGGAGTAAGTGCCGCACGCGGTCTACCACGTCGTGGGAAGTTAGTCCCGCGGGCTTGTCGATAATCAGAACGCCATCCATAGAATCATTCTAGATTGTTAAATTGGGAATGGCGATTCCGGGTACCGAATTTGGAGTGCGGTAACCTGTTACCGCTTTGGTCTTCGGCGACCTGTCGCCGTCGTCCTCGTGAACACTACACCGCGCATCGTGAAACGCTACCCCGCGCGTTTCGCTAGTCTTGCATTCCATAGGGACGGCTGCGACAGGTCGCAGACGACCAAAGCGCTGACAGGTCAGCGCACTCCAAATTTCATTCGGCCGCTGTGCGCACCATTGTCCTCTGTGATAAATGTTCTCCCCAACAATGCGTCAACGTCGCTCAAAAGCCAAAACCTCGGTCGACGAGGCGGATGCTTCTCGCCTGACACCTGAACAGTTGCGGGCGCGCACCTTTCAGCGAGCTGGAAAACTGCTCGCCGCTAAGGCCCGCTCAGTAGCTGAACTCCGCGAGCGACTGCTGGAGAGGTGCTCGGATATAGCTGTCGTGGAAATTGTGATTGCTCGCCTGCGCGAGTATGGCTACCTCGACGACGAACGCTATGCCGTCAGCTATGCGTCATCGAAAGTGCGTCAAAGCCCGCTGGGACGGCGACGATTGGAACAGAGCCTGGCCAATAAGAAAGTTGATCACGCAACGGCTAACGAGGCGCTCGATCAGGTTTATGCAGAAACCTCGGAAGAGGAATTGATAGACCGTGCAATCGAGAAACGCGTCCGGCTTCGCGGCCGGCCAAAGACTCGCGCCGAAGCCAAAAGCCTATTCGATCACCTGCTGCGCCAGGGTTTTCCGTTTGAACTGGTCGGCGACAAGGTCCGTGCGGTCTCACAAACAAGCCTCGACGAGTAAATACCAATAGCAAATTTCCGTTCATAACCTGGCACGTGCCTTGGCTTTTCTCTGTGCGAACTCGGTGTTCTCTGTGTCTCTGTGATGAATATCGCGGACGAAAGATTCACCACTCAGACACGGAGATCGCAAAAGGACGCTCAGAGAATAGCTCGTTTCACTGACATTGAAAGCGCATGCTAAACTCAAGATTCGTACCCTGACAAACTAAGTAATGAGCACATATGACTGGAAACGAAATTAGAGAGACTTTTCTGAAGTATTTTGAGAGCAAAGGCCACACTCGTGTGCGCTCGTCGCCCTTGCTGCCTGCCAACGATCCGACCTTGCTATTCACCAACGCCGGGATGAATCAGTTCAAAGATGTCTTCCTGGGTCTGGAGAAGCGCGAGTACGTGCGCGCCTGCTCGTCGCAGAAGTGCCTACGCGCGGGCGGCAAACATAACGACCTCGACGAAGTCGGCAAGACAGCTAGACATCAAACGTTTTTTGAGATGCTCGGGAATTTTTCGTTTGGCGATTACTTCAAAGAGGACGCGATTAAGTTCGCCTGGGACTTGCTGGTAAATGAGTTCAAGCTTGACCCGGCCCGCATGTGGTTCTCCGTATTTGAAGGCGATGACGAGGTAGGGCCGGATGAGGATGCCGAACGATTCTGGGAGCAGGTTGGTGCACCCCGCGAACGGATCCTGCGCTTTGACCGCAAGGACAACTTCTGGCAGATGGGCGATACCGGACCTTGCGGACCGTGCAGCGAGATTCATTACTACATGGGCCCTGACCCCAGCGACGCCGAGAACAACGCCGCGAATGTAAATGGCCCCGGCGATACGATCACTGAGATCTGGAACCTGGTCTTCATGCAGTTTGTTCGCAGCGAAACCGGACCAGGCACATTCGCACTAACGCCACTACCCGCGCCGTCCGTCGACACCGGCATGGGCCTGGAGCGCATCACCACGGTCTTGCAGGGCGTTAAGTCAAACTACGAAACTGATCTGCTCAAGGACATTGTCGAGTTCATTGCGAAACTCTCCGGCCGCAAGTACGAAGCTGAAACGCAGGAAGGCTTTGCGATGCGGGTTGTCGCCGATCATGCTCGGGCAACTGCTTTCGCTATTGCGGATGGAATCCTTCCCGGCAATGAAGGACGCAATTATGTGATCCGCAAGATCATGCGACGCGCGATTTACCAGGGACGCCACACGCTCGGGCTGGATGGGGTGTTCTTCTATAAGGTTACGAACTTCGTCGTCGATCAGATGAACTCTGCTTTTCCCGAACTTGAGGCACAACGAGACTTCATCGAGAAGATGGTGCGGCTGGAGGAGGAGCGTTTTGGGTCAACTATGTCGGTGGGCCTAAATAAACTCGATGAACTGTTTTCCTCGACCGCGACGGCGATGCCAAGTTCAAAACAGTTAGCTCAACTTTATGACACGTTTGGAACACCGCGAGATTTGATTCGAGTGGGTATGGAAGGACGTGGCTTTGTGGTTGATGAAGGGGAGTTTAACCAATCCTTCGATGCCGCATTGCAGGACCTTCAACAATCTGGAGCAACGGAAAAAACCGCCAAGGCCAAGACGAACACAGCCTACGCCGGCGTGGCCGCTAGTGCAGGCCAGTCCAAATTCAAAGGGTACGAAGCCACCAGGTTTGATCGGTCGGGAGTCGTCGCGCTCATCAAACAAGACATTGAAGTCCAGGCACTGAATGAAGGCGATGAAGGCGAGGTTGTGCTGGATCAAACGCCTTTCTACGCCGAGAGCGGTGGGCAGGTTGGAGATGTGGGTAGGTTATTTGGGACGGCTCACCCACCCGCTAACGCAGGTGGTTCTGACAAGAGCGACGGCGCCAACATAAGCGCCGCGGTTCTGGACACTTATTCGCCAGCGCAAGGGTTGATCGTTCACAAGGTCAAGATCGAAAATGGATCGCTAAAACTTGGTGACACGGTTTCGGCTGAAGTTGACGTCGAGAAGCGTGATGCCACCCGCCGTAATCACACGGCAACCCACCTCATGCACGCCGCGTTGCGCGAAGTTTTGGGCACCCACGTCAAGCAGGCCGGTTCTGTGGTGGCGCCAACATATCTGCGTTTCGACTTTACTCACTACCAGCCGCTGGCCGCGGACGAGATTGAAGAAATTGAACGCCTGGTCAACTATCACATCCTGCGCAACGAACCCGTGCAAACCGATGAGATGGCTGTCGAGGAGGCGATGCGCTCAGGGGCGATGGCTCTGTTTGGCGAGAAATATGGCGAGAAGGTCCGCGTCCTTTCAATCAAGGGGGCCGAGGATATTTTCTCCAAAGAGTTATGCGGCGGCACCCACGTTCGCGCCACTGGTGACATCGGGTTATTCAAAATCACCAGTGACGAATCGATCGCCTCCGGAGTACGGCGAATCAGGGCAGTCACCGGCGTCGACGCTTTCCAGCGTTTCCGTGAAGCCGAAAAGATTCTGGACCGCGTTGCCGGCGGCTTGCGCACTTCGCGAACCGAACTTCCCGCTCAAGTCGAGAGACTTCAGGACGAACTCAAGAAGGCGCGTCGCGAAGCAGATGAACTGCGGATGAAGATTGCCAGCGGCGCAATTGGTTCTGCCGCTAACAACGGAAATGAGTCGCGTGAGGTTGCCGGTGTGCAGGTGGTGGCGCGCGATGCCAGCGGACTCGATTCCGCGGGCATGCGCCAACTCTCAGACACGTTGCTGGCACGCATCAAATCCGGCGTGGTGGTGCTGGGCCGTAGCAACGATGGCAAAGTCTCGTTGATAGTCCGGACGTCGCCGGATTTAATCGGTAGAGTACCGGCCGGAAAAGTCATTAAGGAATTGACGCCGATTGTGGGCGGCAAGGGCGGCGGCAAACCTGATATGGCAGAGGGCGGCGGCAGCCAGCCTGAGAATCTCGGCGAAGCTCTCGAGGCAAGCTACACGGTGATCGAAAAAATGCTAAGTCAGATTAGTTGAACACGCTTCTCACAAGTGTGCCGGTCCACGTTCATCCTGTGATATAGTGCGCGAAACCGACGGGGTTGATTCTTCTGGAATTGATTCGCTCAGTGATTTCCTCGCGAACGAATCCGCTTTCATAGTGCTTAATGTCAGGCTTTGCGCAGCGAGCTGTACCTAATTTTCTCACCTCAGGAGACTCAGATGTATCAAGTAACAGTTCCCATCCCGGATGCGTTTATTCAGCCGCTCGATGAATTAGTCCAACAAGCAAATGCTCCCTCACGAGAAGAGTTCATCAAGGTGATCGTGCGCAACTTCATCGTTGAGTATCAAATGCGCAAGGACCTGGCGCCCCAGCAGCAACAGAAGATGTTTCAGTTGATGAATATGTGGCGATAAATCCCGACTCCGCAAGTGAGCCAATTACATAATGAGCAAACAAGATTTGTGGAGTGTTGTCGGTCGAGCGAAGACTGATCTTAACTTCAGCGGCCAGCTATTCAACGACTTTGAGGCGGCTGTTAAGAATGCCGGCTACGTCCTCGACCACAATGAGATTTCAGAGGCGCGTAACCAAACTCAGCCCCCGCAGTTTGGAATGCCGCCACCAGGAATGCCGCCGCCCGCCCCGGAGGACATCGCCTTTCAACGACAGCTGCATCAAGATCAGATGACCCGGGTCTCCAACCTTTGGAAGCATGTATCCGACAGTCTCAAGAGCACGCTGACCGCCGCGGCGCGGACCTACCGGACGGTCACCTGGATGAACACACTCATGTTCGGAGCGGGTCTCGGTCTTTTTCTCTTTGCGGCCATTTACGGAGCGCTAACAAAGCAGGTGCTTTTCGCTGCGGTCTTTGGAGGACTGGGTGCCGGGACTTTTGTTTCGCTCTTCATGCTGGGTTCGATCGACAAAACGCAGCATGCACTTTCTAATCTGGTTCAGGTTGAGATAGCGTTTACGAACTATTTGGAGCAGGTCACTTTCTGGGAAGCTTACGCGCAACGACCGGAGGGTTTTCCGCCAATGCCGGCTCTGGCAAACATTGAGAAGGCGAGCGCTAGTCTGCACCAGCGTTCGATGGAAACAATTCAATTGCTTGAGGAATACGTGGAAACGCCAGCGAGCGAAAAGCTGAAGTCGAGGACTTTATCGACTGCCGGAAAATGAGTTTAGGTTTTGCAAAGAACCAAGGCGAGACTAAACAACAAAAGCGCGAACGGTCATTTCAACTGCCGTTCGCGCTTTTGTTATCGGGGCCGTCACTCACACCGCACCCCGATCCCCCCACTCGTCTACATTGTTTTCTGTTTATCCGTTAGCGTGATTGCCATCTTTTCAAGTGTCACCTTATTGAGAGTGCCGGTAACTTTGAGGCCCTCTGCTTCCTGGTATTTCTTTAAACCTGCGCGCGTATCATCATCGAGCTTTCCAGTCTCCAGCCCCGAATAGAAACTGCGTGTCTTGAGAATCGTCTGGGCTTGCTTGATCTGATCCTTGCTGGCCCTAAACGGGGGCTTCCTGGGGGTCTTCGCGGTTGGGTTGACGTTTTGAGCCGTAGTTGACTTGGTTGTGTTTTGAGCTGCAGTTACAACTGCAACGGCTAAAAGCAGCGACAGAAAGATCGAAACTATTTTTTTCATGTGGGTCCTTCTTTTTGTGAGGCGCGCAAAGCGGACGCGCTATCAGCCAAACGAGATATGGAAGAGCACGCTGATCATACTAGCCTGTGTTGAGAACTCAATGGCTGGACCAAGAGAGGGGTGATCCGCAAAATGCAAGCTATCTTGCAATGCCCGGATGATGGTCCATGGACCAAGGCCAAAGTCCAAAGTCCAAAGTCCAAAGTCCAAAGTCCAAAGTCCAAAGTCGGACTGATGTCATCGCAACGAAAGTTGCCCTGTCCAAATAGTTTCTCGTGGTAGGTGCGCCGCAGGTAAAGCCAGGATCCAGCCTCGCAGC
>JANNJZ010000177.1:0-11151 GCA_031396065.1 Pyrinomonadaceae bacterium
GCCGTTGTCACCGTAGAGCGGTTTAGGCATGAAGGTCGCGCTTTTGCCGTGACGTTGGGCGACGTTGCGCACTGTGTATTTGAATAACTGCAGATTATCGGCAGTGCCCAGCAGAGTTGCATAACGAAAATCAATCTCACACTGGCCGGCCGTGGCCACCTCATGGTGGTGACACTCGACGTTGATGCCGCCCTTCTTCAACTCATTGGCCACCTGGCTGCGAAAGTCGACCAGCGAGTCGAGCGGCGGCATCGGCACATAGCCTTCCTTTGTGCGAATGTGATATCCGAGATTGGGAGTGGTGTTTGTGTTCCAAATCGCTTCAGGGCTATCCAGCGAGAATCCGGCCGCTTGTCCATCATTTTGAAAACGGACGTCGCTGAAAACAAAAAACTCCGCCTCCGGCCCGAAGTTAACGGTATCAGCGAGGCCGGTGAATTTTAGATAGCTCTCAGCCCGGCGCGCGACCCCCCGTGGGTCCAGCCAATACCCTACCTTGGTGATTGGGTCAACCACATCGGCAATCAGGCACATCGTTGGTTCAGTCATGAAGGGATCGATCCAGTAGCGGGACGCATCAGGGACCAGCAGCATGTCGGATTCATGAATCGAGGCCCAGCCCCGCAAACTGGAAGCATCAAAGCCAAATCCTTCCTCAAACGATTTTTCCGACAGTTCGCTGATCGGAAACGTGAGGTGATGCCAGGCCCCAATCAGGTCGGTAAAACGAACATTCACATAGGCCACCTTTTCATCGGCGGCGAACTTAAGCACATCTTTGACGCTCATAAATATTTGTTCCTTTTTAGTGGCAAGAGGTTCAACGACGAAAGCCCCGGCAATCTTCGGCCGGCCGCTCATCAGGACGCCATGGGCGGTTGCCGCCCCCATTGATCAAGTGATCGATGCCCACCCGCAGGAATCCTGCACGGCGCGGTCGACCGGCAACCGAACCACAGCGCGCGTAGCCCACGGCTATGGCAACTTGAGACTTATTTTCTTCTTTGTGTTCGCTAAATCCCTCCTTCCCGCTAATCCTCAGAAGGTGATGCCGTAGTAAAGGAACAGCGCATTATTCTTGCGTCCAGAGTTCCCGATGCTGTAACCCGAATAGAAAGAACTGGTCTTTGAAACAACAAACGAGAATCCCGGCGTCACGTAACCGAACCGATTCTTGCCGCTGAACCAGTCCGTCACGAAAGTCACCTTCGGATGCAGTGGCTGCTCGTAGCCAACAATGGCTCCTCCCTCGCTGCCATTGCCATTGGCGCGGCCCACTAAACCGTAGCCGCCTCCGGTCACTCGAGGCCCATAAGAACCCTTCACCTTCTTGCTCACCGTGGTGTAGATCATGCCAAAAGTGTCGATCCCCGCCCGGTGGGCGATCGGCGTGTAAAGCATCGCACCGGCCGACGCTTGCACTCCTGTTTTTTCGTTGGCATAGAATTGGTACTTAACATTCGGTTGCAGCTCCACCGGCTGATCGGGCGACAGCGCGTCAGTAACCACGACGTTCGCACCCACTTCCCATTTTTTTGCGATCCCGTAAACCACCCGTGGCACGTAAGTCTGGAAGCCGCCGTTCTGGTGAGATTCCAGGTGACTGATGAAGTCGAACTCCAGATAGACTTTCTTCTCCGCCAGGACATCTGTCGAAGGAATATTGAAGAGAGTTGACTGCGCCACAGCCGCAGATTCTGGCAACATGGTCAGCAATACTGTCGCGGTCAAGGCGGCGACAGCCCGGATAATTGATCTTGGCTTGCACATTGTTGTAATTTGTCTCCATATCGTCTCTCAACGGACGATGTCAGTGGCCTATCCGTCCTTGCGCCTCCAAAAGCCAAGACGGGTGGGCCATATTTTTTTCTCAGGGAGTCGGAAGCAAACTGTTTGTAGCGTGTAGGCATGGTTGTGGTTACTCAGACTTCCCTGTTATCCCGATTGCTACCCCTTGATATTCCGGCCGGTGCGGCCCAAGAAGGTCAATGAGACTGCGTTAGCCGGTTGGACCACATAGATTCACAAACCTCTCTGTCAACTTTTATGCCAACAGCGCCTAACTTCTCGATGAGTTAGCGATGCGGTGAAGTTTTAAGGAATCTGTGGATTTCAGAAGGACTGGCTGGGGGAGGACGGGTAACCCTGCAGGACATTTTGGTTCGTGTGCAGGATGGCAACAACAAATTTGTCATGGCTGTGACTAGCGATCACGCCAGGATCAGCACCAACTTCCGACAGTGGGTGGGCATATTGTTAGCTGAGAAGTTTTAAGGTGTCATGAGGTCAGTACCACCTTGCGGTAGCGGGTGGGTTACGGTGCCCAGAAATGGCGTATGCAAGGAAGTCAGTATCCTTGGAAGTACCCGACCGGAAGTCTCCCCATTGACGCGGGTTTGATCACCTGCAAGCATGATGTCATTTGGACCCGTATGTGGAACGACACTGACACACCTCTCGCCTACTTCATCTCGTTCCGTACTTACGGCACCTGGCTACACGGAGACCAACGGGGATCGATTGATCGTTTCACAACGCCTATCGATCAGCCTATATTCCGCAAAATAAGAAATGGCGTCAGTACAATGAAAACCGGCTGAAAGCCAAACCGTTGATCCTCAAAGCGAAGCAACGCAGGTCGATCGAGGCGGCGATTCGCGAGACTTGCCATTTCCGAAAATGGCTGTTGCAAGCACTCAATGTGCGGACAAACCATATACATACGGTCGTGTCGGCAAATCGAAGGGCAGGTCTTGTACTAAATGCATTTAAGGCAAATGCAACCAGACGGTTGAGGGAAGATTGACTTTGGCAGCACGCGTTCAGTCCGTGGGCCGATAAGGGCAGCAAACGAAAACTCTGGAACGAACAAAGCGTTGCCAAGGCTATCGACTATGTACTGAACGGTCAAGGAGGTGACTTGCCGGATTTTGATAGCTAGCCCCCGAAACCCACCCGCTACCGCAAGGTGGTACTGACCTCATGACACACCAAGCCTTCTGAGGCCAACGATAGACTACGCCAGGTGGTGCTGTCGCTCCTCGCACTGCACCTCGAATTTTTCACCCAACCTCTGACGTCGCAAATGCTAAGGCCCTCGCCAGGCACCCTTCCACCCTGGCTCACAACCGAGTGACATGTTTGTCGCAGCAATGAAAGCGAGCAACAAAAACGTCACGCTCGTTTTTGCTTTTCAGAATGAGTGAGATTGAAATGATCAATGAAAGCTTCATACATCCCACATCCATCTGTTTTGGGTTCGGCGGTATGGAGGTTGCTCTCCTGTGCTCTAACGAACGCAACCGACTCGACTGTTGGTGTCGATCTGAACTGGAGCACAAAGAAATGGCCCTGGTACTAAGAGGAGGAGAATTCATTGCTACGGAGGCTCTCAGCGAGAGCACGCTGGCCAGGTTGAGTGATCTAGCTCGGCGCCGGCCCTTAGTTGTCAATGGACTGGAACTACGCCAGCAGGATCTCGCCGAACTGGCCGAGGAAGCGCAAAAAACCGGGAAGCCGGTATGGCCGCGAGTAACATGTCAGACTCTCTTCAGTTTGTCGTAACGCGACGAGGTCCAAAGTCTGGTCTAGAGTAAGATGGGATAAGCGTCTTATACGTCCAATTCGTCAACGACATTACCGACATGGTAACCAACCAAATCCAAACACTGCCCGCTCCGCGCTGGCGAAGCCATGGTGAGAAGGCGGTCCTGCATGCCGCCGAACGGTTCTCTCCGACCCGGCCCCTCCGAGATGCAGCAGCAATTTCACGAGAGTTAAAGACGTTTCTAAAAATCGAGGACCAGCGTTTAAAGATCGCCCATCGCTGCGGGGCTTCTGGACTGCAAACAGCCGCGGCGCGGAGCTCTGTGCTCGACCTGGTAGTACGCCGCGCATACCAGGCCGCCACCCTGCTCTGCCAAAGCGCGGACGAAGTAAATGCGGCTGACGAAAAAGATCAATTCGAGTGTGCTGTGGTAGCCCTGGGCGGGTACGGCCGTGGCGAGCTCGCCCCTTACTCCGATCTCGATATTCTGTTTCTGTATCCCAACCACCAGGCTTTGCAAACGCGACAGCTGGTCGAACAGATCCTTCGATTGCTGTGGGACGCAGGTCTAACGGTCGGCCCCAGTTTTCGCAGTATCAGTGACAGCGTCTCAGCAGCTCGCGCCGATCCGCACTTGCAAACAGCGCTGGTTGCCACTCGCCTGCTGGCCGGTAACCCAACCATCTACGATCGGCTGTTGCAGGCGCTCGAGAAAGACCGTCGCAAACGCGCCGTTGCCTCAATTGCCGCTATTCTGCGTGAGCGGGCCGCCAGATACGCCAAGTTTGGCGCGGCGGTGTGTCTTCAGGAGCCAAACGTAAAGGAGAGCCCCGGCGGTATCCGCGACCTCCACACTGCACTCTGGGTAGGCTACGCCCGCTATGGATGTCGAACGCTTGATGAGCTACGTGATCACGACATCATTTCGGAAGCCGAACGCAGAACGGCGGCACGAGCAGCAAACTTTCTTTGGCGCGTCCGTTACGCTGCGCACCTCACGACTCGCCGGAAAACCGAACGATTGGCCCTCGATCTCCAAACTACGCTGGCGCGCGAGTTTGGTTACAAGTCCGGGGCTTATCTGCTGGCTTCGGAAAAGTTCATGCGCGACTACTATCACCACGCGCGCGAGCTAAACCAATTCAGTGAAAACTTGCTCGCCCGCGCTTCCGAGGCTGAAAAGAAAGCCACCCACAGATGGAGCCGCAGGCTTTCCCGTACTGCTTCCGAGCCGCTTTCAATCAGCGACGGTCGGGTGCAGCTGGAAGGCGAAGCCGGAGTCTTGACCAGCAATCCCTTGCTCCTCTTTGATGCGTTCGCTTTGGCGCAGGCCGCTGACGTTCCTTTGGGTCAGAGTCTGCGCGACGCCATGCGCGAAAGTCTGCCGGCCCTGGATCGAACCTTCCGCCGTTCACCAGAAGCGTCACAAGCCTTTCTGAAACTGTTGGGCCGCCGAGGGCGCGGCGGGTATGTCCTGCGGTTGATGCATGAGATTGGGTTTCTCGGCCGTTTTCTCCCGGAGTTTGGCCGCATCAGCCTGCTCATCCAACACGATCTCTATCATCACTACACAGTCGATGAGCACACTCTGAAGGCGGTCGAAGCGCTCGATGAGTTGTATGCCAGTCAGGACAAACAACGCGCTCACTTGCGCAGCATCTTTGATGAGATTGAGGATCCGAGCCTGCTTTACCTGTCCATCCTCTTGCATGACATTGGTAAGGGACGCGGGCGCGGACACATTCCGCGAGGTGCCAGGATTGCTGAGCGGGCCTGCAAGCGGCTGGGTCTTGGCGAGGTCGATCCAGTGCCCCGGGAGCGCAGGCACCCCAACCTGCCAGACGTACCCGACAAGCCAGCTGAATTGGAGTCAGCCCCGGTCGCAAACCGGCTAGGCGTGCCTGCGCTCGCGGGTGCCTCCAAAGTTGTATTAATGGTCGAGCAACATGTCGCCATGGCCCAGTTGGCCCAGCGCCGCGATCTAAACGAACCTCACGTGGTCACGGATTTTGCCGCTCAAATGGGAACGCTGGACGCGCTCAATATGTTGTTACTACTGACCTATGCGGACTTGAATGCGGTTGCTCCAGGTGTCTGGAGTGAATGGAAGAGCACGCTACTGTGGGAACTCTACCGGCGGACCCGCACCGTCTTGACCGGCACCGATGCGCCTCTCGATGAAATCGCACAAATTGCGCGATTCAAGGAACAAGTGGCAAAGGCGCTGGATGGTTCGCTCCCGTTAAGCGAGGTGGAGCGCCACATCGCTTTGCTCCCTGATCGCTATGTCCGAGTCACCCGGCCTGCTGCCGCAGCGACTCACCTCCACCTGATAAAAGAACTCAAGTCTGAAGTTAAGTCGGATGTCTTTGCCCGGCGCTGGATGCGCTACTCCCGAGAGTCCACTGAGTTAACTGTCTGCACTAAAGACCGGCATGGACTGTTCGCCGACATCGCCGGGGCGCTCGCCGCGCACGGCATCGAGATCCTGAGCGCTGAGTTGAACACTCGCGAGGACGGTATCGCTCTGGATGTTTTCATGCTGCGTGAGGCTTCGACCCATCATGCGATAGACACCGATCGATATCCATCGCTTGAGCGCTCGTTGCGTAAAGCGATTGCCGGCGAGTCGGACATCTCAGCTCTGGTGGATCGTTGGCGGACGAAAAATGCTCCGCGGAAACGAAATGCCGTCGGCCATGCCGCAGTACCCAATCTACCGCAGGTTGCCTGTGACAATGAGGCCTCGCAGACATCCACCCTGATCGAAGTACACGCTGTCGACGAACCCGGGTTAGCTTATAAGATTGCGAGCGCCGTCGCTTCGCTGGGACTCGACATTGTCTGCGCCAAGATCGCCACAGAAAAGAGCAATGCCCTGGATGTTTTCTACGTCACCGACGCAGAGGGGATTAAACTCTCGCAGTCCAGTTTGCAATCCATCCAGGCCTCGCTCGCCGAGATGCTAGCCAGCGAATCAAAGTCACCGCTGCCACAGGGCAGCAACCCGACCACGTAAACGTAAGGAGAAACTCTTAATGAAAAAGGTTGAAGCCATTATCCGACCACACCTTCTGGAGGCAGTTCGAACCGCGCTACAGGAATTGGAAGTGATCGGAATGACCATAAGCGAGGTACAGGGTTACGGACGTCAGCGGGGTCATACTGAGACCTACCGCGGCGCGGAATATCAGATTGAGTTCGTCCCGAAAATCAAACTTGAAGTGGTCGTGCCTGATGAGATCGAGGATGCCACGATTGAAGTGATTATCAAGACTGCTCGCACCGGAAAATTTGGCGATGGCAAGATCTTCGTCATGCAGTTGGATGATGTGATTCGTATTCGCACCGGTGAACGCGGCGAGGCTGCCGTCTGATTTCAGCTCTTATGGGACCGCGGGCGCCCTCGCCCGCAAATGAGCGCGTAAGCGCGAACGACTCGGGCGACATGATCAAGTTCAGAGAACCGAGTTTCGAGGCATTCCGCCTAGGGCCCACACTTCCGTGATTAACTCGAGCTTGCCATCCTCATCGCACTAACAGACTTCTTGCTATTAGCGTAATCACCCCTTCTCCAGCTATCGCTAGTTCCACCCCGCCATCACGAGTAGGATTACCCCCGGTCACCGCTTCCGAAACCTGATGACTCTGAATCAAGATCGTAATAAGAACGAACTTCGCGCCGCGGGTTGGTACAGCCGCGGTTACTTACCTCACTTCGATGGAAGAGCACTTCCGCAATTCATTTCTCTCCATCTTGCTGACTCAGTACCCCAGGCGGTCGTCGACAGATGGAGACAAGAACTAGATGTCGAGAATTCGGATCGCGACAGAATACTGCTGCAACACCGCCTCGAAAAATACGCGGACCAGGGATTTGGCAAGGCTTACTTAAGAGATGAGCAGTTGGCGGAAATGGTTCAAAAAACGTTAATGAACGATGACGGTAAGAGGTATGAACTCTCGAGTTGGGTCGTCATGCCCAATCATGTTCACATGCTTTTTACGAGGTCCGAGGAGGACAAGCTCGCTGAAATCATGCAAGCGTTCAAGTCCATTACATCGCACAAGGCTAATAAGCTCCTAAGGCGTAGTGGTGAGTTCTGGATGCCGGACTATTTCGATCGCTTCATACGAAACTCGAAACACTACCAAAACACCGTCGAATACATTGAGAACAATCCGGTGAAAGCCCGACTTTGCGCCAAACCAGAGGACTTTCGATTTAGCAGTGCCTGGTTTCGACATCATTCCCAGAAATAACTCAACTTCCTATTGGGACCGCGGGCGCCCTCGCCCGCAGTCGCTGGCTAGGCTCAATTACCCTTGGGCTTGATTGTCTCGCGCCCCGTTCGCGCTGGCGCGCTCATTTGCGGGCGAGGGCGCCCGCGGTCCCATTATTAGCGGCTTCCTCACTCAAAGCTGTTTGCCCCCGCAACCTACGCCGTGGTCGCCTTTGCCAGATTCCCGACAGCCGGTTCGGCGGTCTTGAGCTCGAAGTCGAGCGCATATCCGTCTTCGCCGTGCTGACTCAGGTCGAGTCCTCGAATCTCTTCTTCCTCACTGACCCGCACGCCAATAACCAAATCAACAACTTTGAGGAGAATGTATGAACCGATCACGGCCATGGCGATAGTGATCCCAACGCCGATTAGCTGGTTCACAATCTGTCCGGCGTTGCCGTCAACCAAACCCACCGGCAGCGGAATGCCCGCCGCGTCCTTGAAGATGGGGTTAATGGCACGGGTCGCGAAGACGCCGGTCAGAAGTGCGCCGATTGTCCCGCCGGCGCCATGTACGCCGAACACGTCGAGCGAGTCGTCATATCCGAAAATCTTCTTCACTACCGTCACCATCAGGAAGCACCCGATGCCGGCTATGAGTCCAATCCCCAGGGCGGCCATGGGAGTAACAAACCCGGAAGCCGGCGTTATTCCCACGAGCCCGCAAACAGCGCCGGAGATAGCACCAAGCACTGTCGGCTTACCTGTACGAAGCCACTCCGCGGCCATCCAGCCAAGCGTTGCCGCCGCTGCTGCAAAGTGGGTGGCAGTGAATGCACTGCTCGCCAGGCTTCCCGCGCTAAGCGCACTCCCAGCGTTAAAGCCGAACCAGCCGACCCAAAGCATGCACGCGCCTATCACACTCAACACAAGATTGTGGGGCACCATCATCGTCTTTGGGTATCCGACGCGTTTGCCGATGTAGATGGCGCAAACCAGCGCCGAGAACCCTGAGGCGATGTGAACCACCGTACCGCCGGCGAAATCCAACGCCGGTACTGCGCCGCCGAGCGCAGCATTAAGAAAACCACCTTTGCCCCAAACCATATGCGCTAGCGGGAAGTAAACAACCGTGGCCCAGAGGACGGTGAAAGCGAGCATCGCGCTAAACTTCATCCGTTCAGCAAACGCGCCCGTAATCAGAGCTGGAGTAATGATGGCAAACATCAACTGGAAGAGCATGAAGGTCTGTTGTGGGATGGTCGCCGCGTAATCCCCATTAGGCAGGGCGCCGACACCGCGTAGGAGGGCGTAACTGAAGTTACCGAAGAAAGGGGTGCCCTCCGAGAAAGCGATGCTATAGCCATAGAGCGCCCAGAGGACTGTTACTACGGCCATTAGTACGAAGCTCTGCATCATCGTCGCCAGCACGTACTTCTTACGGACCAGCCCACCGTAGAACAGAGCTAAGCCCGGCCCGGTCATCATCAGCACCAGGGCGCTACATACCAATACCCATGCGTTGTCTCCCGCTGATTGAGCGCTGGCAGCTGCGGTTTCGATCTTAGCCAGCCGATCTTCGATCGATTGATCCGGCGCCTGAGCCAGGGATGTAACGGTGTTCGCGGCAAAGCAAAGCAGTCCAAACGCCGGGATGCGCATTCGCTGAAGGGGCTTCATAGTCGATGTCTCCTTATCATGGCCTTCAAGAGTTGAAATCGGGGACTCGTTCGCACCGCTGCAAATGATCGGCACAACGAACGTGAAGTTTCTTTTCACGCTCGTCTTTACAATCGCTATGCCAACCAGTGCCAATCCATGGAAGGTGGGCGGGTTGGTGCTACCCGTTATCCGGCAACTTCTCCAAAATGCTGGTAATCCAAGTAAAATGAGTTAGACAGTAAGCGGGCACAAGCAAGCGACGATTCTCGGGTTTCACCAGCGAGCACATCCCCCATTAACATCTTCGTAGGCGAATAAGGATTCTCCGACAAAAATGTTCGTGGTCTATCGTTCTTGTACGTTCGCCCAACATGCATACATACGTTTAGAGGTGGGCACCGCCCACCGGTGCGCCGTGGGCTCAAACCATTCACACAATCAATCACGTTTAGTCATTTACCGGTTCGTTACTTCCGCACCGTCCCGGTGGGCGGTGCCCACCTCTAAACGAACCTAAGCTCTCGCAGTTCTCGACGCCCTGGTCGGGCGTTTCCAGCTACAGATGATGGCGGCTATGTTAGTATCCGCTCCCGGAGGGTTAACTGTGCCGCAATGGAACTAACTCAACTTGAATTCTTCATAATGGTGGTTGAGCAGGGTAGCTTCTCGAAAGCTGCGATCCGGGTTTACCGCACGCAGCCGGCCGTGAGTATTGCAATCAAACGGCTGGAGGAGGAGATCGGTGCCCCGCTGTTTGACCGGTCTCAGAAGACTCCAACGCTTACTGACGCCGGCGAGTTGGTCTATGACTACGCGCGCAGAATTCTCGCGCTCCGTGACCAGGCACAGGACGTCGTTTCAGAATTGCGTTCGCTTGAGCGCGGCCGCGTTCGCATTGGGGCGAACGAGAGCACCTCGCTCTATATCCTGCCGCACCTCATTCTCGAGTATCGAGAGCAGCATCCAAATGTGAAGGTCGAAATCTTCCGGCAGGTGTCTGAACGATTACCGCGTGAAGTGCTGGATCGGAATGTGGATTTCGCGCTGCTGGCTTTCGAGCCGGTTGACACCGACCTCGAATCCTTTCCCATATTGCAGGATGAACTCGTACTGATAATGAGCCCTGACGACCCTCTCGCAAACCGCGAGTCGCTCAGGATTGAAGAGCTCGGCCGGCAGTCTTTTGTGGCACATAACGTCAAGACGGCATCCCGGCACAAAGTTATCGAAACCTTTGCGCAACATCATACTCCGCTGAACATCACGCTGGAGCTGGCTACGGTTGAAACCATCAAGCGGTTTGTTCAGCTTAAGATCGGCCTGGCCTTCGTCCCTCGTATGTGTGTAGCCGAAGAACTGGAGCGCGGCACATTAGCTACCGTGCCGGTTCCGGAGTTGAGCTACATCCGCACGCTCTGGGTAACCCACCGGCGCAACATCACCCTTTCTCACGCCGCGGCGGCGTTCCTTGAAGTGCTGCGACAACGAGCCGGTAGCCAGAAAGCAGAAGGCAGAAGGCAGAAAGCAGAAGGCAGTAGGCAGTAGGCAGTAGGCAGAAATCAGTAAGCAGTAAGCAGAATATAGGGCCTATAGGACAGATAGGTCCTATTGCTGCCTTTTGCCTTTTGCCTTCTGCTTTCTGCCTTCTGCCTTCTGCTTCCTGCTTCCTGCTCCCGCCTTCCCAGATTTATCCGGTCATAAAAATTATGGTTTTGACTT
>JANNJZ010000381.1:0-13602 GCA_031396065.1 Pyrinomonadaceae bacterium
GCGTTAGCGGGTGGGAAACGCACTCGACTCACGAACCCTCTGGCTCACCCATCCGCTAACGCAGGTGGTTCTGACAAGTTGAAGCACCGGTGGGCGGTGCCCACCTCTAAACGATGCGGGGTATCAGATGCCAAAGCCAAAGCCCAAAGCCCTAAGCTCAGAGTTTCAAAATACTTTCCTCATCCACATCCAGCGACTCGCGATTCTGGAAGATGACGATGATAATCCCAAGGCCGACGGCAGCCTCAGCGGCCGCCACCGTCATGACGATGAATACAAACAGCTGACCGGTAACGTCCTGAAAGTAACTCGAGAAGGCCACAAAGGTCAGATTCACGGCATTGAGCATCAACTCGATGCACATGAACATGGCGATCACATTGCGCTTGATGATCACGCCGACCGCGCCAATCGTAAACAGGATGGCGGACAGAGCCAGATACCAGGACAGCTGTGGTTCCATAATCGTTCCTATTCTGGCTCCTCCGGATCTGAATGAAAACCCACTCCGAGAAGCTGCGCTGCCTCAGCGGTCGTATTGGTCTCGACCACACCCTTTTTGCTGCCAGCAGCCGAGTCCCGGGCGCTCATCGACAGCACCTGAGCACCTGGGATGACTCGAGCAGTTGACGACAAGACCTGCTTTCGACGGGCCAGCGACATCGAGCCGACGATGGCCATCAATAGCAACACCGAAGTGATCTCAAATGGGAGCAGGTATTGGGTAAACAGTCCCACGCCGATTGATTGAGTCAACCCTACGTCTGAAGCGGCCCGGGGGAGATTCGACTCGGTCGCCTGCACCGAATAAAGAATGAAAGCCGTTTCTCCAATCAGTATCGCAGCCAGGCCAATCGCTGCCGGGAGCAGAAATCGCAGTGGCTTGCGGGGAGGCTCCCGATGTTCGACGTTGAGTAGCATGATCACAAAGATAACCAGCACCATGATGGCGCCGGCGTAGACGATGATCTGCACGGCGGCGATAAAAGGAGCAGCGAGGGTCACGTAAAGGGATGCCAGGGCAAGGAAAACACCGATCAGCGAAATGGCGCTGTATAGCGGATTGCTCTGCGAGACCATCGCGATTGCGCAACCGATGGCCAACCCGGCAAATAATATGAATAGGATCGTGGTCATCTAAGAGTTGGTAAATGGTGAATAGTGAATAGTAAATGGCCTGAAGACGGTCGTCAGCGTGTATTGCTCACTGGGAGATGTCTCTATGAAATCATAGAGGCGTAACTCGTGAAATTAGCTCCCATTTCCGATTCACCATTTACTATTTACCGCCTTTTTTACTACATAAAGAAAAACATCACCGTCGCTGTCAGCACGATGTTGAAAATCGCCACCGGCAGTAAGAACTTCCAGCCGAAGTCCATCAGCTGATCGAAACGAAAGCGTGGCAGCGTGCCTCGCAGCCAGACGTACAAAAACAGAAAGAAGACGACCTTGGCAAAAAAGTAGGCCACGCCCAGAATTGGGAGTTGAGCCACGCCTGGTCCATTCCAGCCACCGAGAAACAACGTCGTAGCCAACATGGATACCGTGATCATGTTGATGTATTCGGCGTTGAAAAACAGCAGGAACTTTATGGAGCTGTATTCGGTATGAAAGCCTGCAACCAGTTCTGTCTCTGCTTCGGGCAAGTCAAAAGGCACGCGGTTCGTCTCGGCAATGGCGGCTATCAAATAGAGAATGAATGCCAACGGCTGATAAAAGATGTTCCAGTTTAGACCGTACCAGCCAGACTGTTGCTCGACGATGGTTTGGAGATTCAGGGTGCCGGATATCAGGATGATACCAATTAGGGACAGTCCCAGCGCGAGCTCGTATGAGATCATCTGCGCGGCTGAACGGAGGCCGCCCATCAGGCTGTACTTGTTGTTCGACGACCAACCGGCGAGGGCGATACCATAAACCCCAACCGAAGTCACACCCAGTACGTAAAGCAATCCAACATCAAACTGCGCGATGACCAGTGGAAACGCGCCGAGGTAGGGAAGCGTAACCGTCGGGCCGAAAGGGTACACGATGATGGCCATGATGGCTGTCACGATGGCGATCATGGGTGCCAGCATGAAGACAAATCTGGTTGACTGATCCGGAACCAGATCTTCCTTCATCATGGTCTTGATGAAGTCGGCAAATGGCTGAAGCACGCCGCCAAACCCAACCCGGTTGGGCCCCAGGCGTCCCTGAATGAATGCCAGGACCCGACGTTCCAGGAGCACCGTAAAGGCGCAGAGCAGCATGATTGTCAGAAATGCAATCGTGATGGCCACGATCAGCACCCCTGAATGAATGTATGGGTTGCTAAAATCCATTTTCTGGTAACTGGTAAATGGTGAATAGTAAATGGTAAATAGACGACCAACCCTGGCTCTCTAGTTACCGTTTACGATTCACTATTTACCTGCATTCGCTTCCACTTCGTGACGAAGATCCGCATCGATCGTAATCTGATAAAGCGGTGAAACTCTGACAGTCTCTGGCCGCGGGTTGCCGGCGGCCAGTAGATGAAATTGTCCTACCTTATCCGTCAGGGTCCCAATCTTGAACAGTTCGTGTCCAACCTTGGGAATAGCGGTAAGTTTTTCGCCCTCGTCAGGTAATTGTTCGACCGACTGCCGGAGGGTGATCATCTCCGTGGCCAGGTCTCGTTTCTCAACGATTGGATATTTCGCCTGAACCGGATTGGATTCATCCTTCAAGACTGGGTAGCGCAAGCCTGCATACCCGGAAACGCGCTCCGCGATCTCCCTGAACACTGCGCTCGCCGACAATTCAAACTTAAAGTCCATTCCTAACTCGGTCGCCAGAGTCGCGGTAATCATCCAGTCAGACTTGGCCTGATTCACCGGCGGGATCGATTGGCGCACCCGCTGCACGAAGCCGTCGTTGTTTGTGTAGGTGCCATCGATCTCGGCAAAGGATGCGGCGGGCAACACGACATCGGCGAAGGCGGTCGTGTCAGTCTCGAAAAGCTCCTGGACCACCAGGAAGTCGAGTTTACCCAAAGCCTCTTCGCGTCCGCTTAACTGCTCGGGAAGGAAACTTCCGGCCACGTACATTGCCCGAATCCCGTCACCAGCGGCGTCGAGCAGTTGAGTTGCACTCAATCCAGCTCCATCCGTCAGTCCCATGTCGTGAGCGCCCACGCTGTTGTTGTAAAGCGGTAGCGGATGTAGCAAGACTCGACGGCCCTCACCGTTGAGTGCGTATGGCATTTGCGCCATAACCGCCTGGGCCTCCGAGCTCAATTCCGCGCCAAACATGACTACAACATCGCCCTGGGTGTCGGCTATTGTCTGCCGCAATGTTTGCAGCTCGGTGGTTTCGATCCCAAGTTTCTGGGCGGCCAGGACGTCGTAGAAGTCATTCGCCAGAGCCAGTGGCAGCGCGTTCTCGGTGCCGGGACGAACGTGGATAAACTGCGCGGCCTGCTCGACCAATCTGATCGGAACAGAATTGACCACGATTAACTTCGCGCCGCCGTTTCTCACCGCCTGCCGGATTTGTTTTCCAGTTAACGGTTGCAGTTCTTCGGGCTCACCGCCAATCAGCAAGATAGTTTTGGCGTAACGAATGTCTCGATGAGTGGCCAGCAGACCGCCAAGATTCTCGAAGAACGGTTTCAAACTAAGAGTATCCGTGGTGGTGTAGTTCTTAGTCCCCACCAACTCCGTGGCGAATTTGTAGAGCAGGTAGTTTGCTTCGTTGGTAATTCTTGGGCTGCCTACAACTCCGAGCGAATCCTGCCCATGGGCATCGACGACGGCGTCAAGTTTTTCAGCGACGTGACGAATAGCCTCGTCCCAGGTCGCCGGGATCAGCCTGCCGCCCTTTTTGTAACGAATCAGCGGCGTACGGATGCGTTCTTCGTGATTCACAAACGGATGACCAAAGCGGCCCTTGATGCAGAGAAATTCGCCATTTAGTCCGTTGACGTAACGGTCACGCGCCACAATGCGCATCAACTCGCCGCCGCGCGACCCCAGCGACATCTGGCAGCCGTCTGAGCAATAGGTGCAGGTGGAAATGGTTTGCTGCAACTCCCACGGACGCGCCTGGTGACGATAGGTGGCGTCGAGCAGGGTGCCGGTAGGGCAAACTTCGATGCAGTTGCCACACTGTGAACAGTCGAGCCAGCCGCCGTAGGTTCCAATTACGGTATTCGCACCGCGTCCACCTGCTTCGATCGCATCTTCGCCCATCCACTCATCGCAAACGCGAGTGCAGCGCTTGCAGAGGATGCAACGCTGCGGATCGTTTGCCACGATAGGAGAAAGATATCTCTCGGGCTGGTAATTCTTCTTTTCGGTGAACCGTTCTTCGAGGCCGCCCCAGTCGAATGTCATCTCCTGCAACTCACACTCGCCACCGCGATCGCAAACGGGGCAATCAAGCGGATGATTGGCGAGCAGAAACTCGAGCATCGAACGCTGGGCCTTGTCGATCTCGTCGCTCTGGGTGGTTACCACCATGCCATCGGTGCAGATGATCGTGCAGGACGTTTGCAGCTTCGGCATCTTCTCGATGCGCACCAGACACATCCGGCAGGAAGCTTGTAACGCGAGATCGGCGTAGTAACAGAAGGAGGGAATGTCGAAAGCTTTGTCGCGGCACACATCGATCAGCCGCGCGCCCTTGGGCACTTCGAATTCTTTCGTGTTGATGGTTACTTTGATTACTTCAGTTGACATTATGATTGTCGGTCTAATCGTTTAGAGGTGGGCGTTCCCCGTTCAGTCTGTCGTTAAGCCGCTTTTTAGCCACCGCCAGCAAATCGCCAATGCCTTTCATAACCGGAGCGAAGGAAGCCTCAGCATCCTGAGCGCTTGCTTTGAGTCTTTTCTCTTGCTCAGTTATGCGTTCGATTGTGGCCCTGAGTTGTTTGTATTCGTCTTCAGTCATAACCACTGCCTTATCACGAGCGCCTAAACGCAAAGGTCGCAAAGCGGAGCGCAAAGGGCCGCAGAGAAAAACCCTTTGCGGGACTTTGCGTGCTCTTCGCGTTCTTTGCGGTTAATGCTGTCCATTTCCAATCAGATGCTTCCTGAAGTCTTCCGGAAATCTCTTTATTGCCGACTGAATGGGCCAGGACGCGGCATCGCCCAGCGGACAAAATGATTTCCCCTCGATGTTGTCGCAAAGGTCCAGCATCAACTGCGCATCTTCGGGGCGTCCATGGCCGGCAGCGATTCGTTTGAAAACCTTGACCAGCCAGTCAGTCCCTTCGCGGCAAGGTGTACACCAGCCACATGACTCATGTTTGTAGAATTCAGTCAGGTTCTTAGTTGATTCAAAGATGTCCACCGTCTCGTCCATGACAATGAAACCACCTGAGCCAACACTCGAACCACCAGCCACCAGTCCTTCATAGTCCATGCGGACGTCCTTACCGATGATTTGATCGGCGCGCATGATGTAAACCGACGAACCTCCCGGGATCACTGCCTTCAGATTCTTGCCATTTCGAATCCCGCCACAGTCTTCCATAATGAACTTTTCCATGTCGTCATAGCCCATGGGTAATTCGTAAACACCGGGAAGGTTTACATGGCCTGAAACGGACCAGAGTTTTGTGCCACCGCTTTTTTCGGTGCCCAGCTTCTGATACGCCTCGCCGCCCATCTTGATGATGTCCGGGACGGCGGTCAGCGTCTCGACATTGTTAACCACGGTGGGGCTCGCATACAGCCCTGAGACAGCCGGGAAGGGAGGCTTCATCCGCGGATGGCCACGCATTCCCTCTAGCGAACTAAGCAGCGCGGTCTCTTCGCCGCAGATGTAAGCGCCCGCACCCGTGTGGGTGTAGATTTCGCTGGAAAAGTTTGACTTGAGAATATTTGCGCCGAGCAGTCCGGCAGCGCGAGCTTCCTCAAGCGCCACGTCCATGATGTCGATCAAATACCGGTATTCACCACGGGTGTAGATGTAGTTTACTTTTGCGCCCAGCGCGTAGGCGGCGATCAGTATGCCTTCAATCAGCATGTGAGGATCGCGCTCCATCAGGTAGCGATCTTTGAACGTGCCCGGTTCCGATTCGTCCGCGTTGCAGACGACATACTTTGGCTTCGGTGAGTCCTTGGGGACGAAGCTCCACTTCATACCTGTGGGAAATCCAGCGCCGCCACGCCCGCGTAGCGCCGACTTCTTCACCTCATTGATTACATCGTCTGGCGACATTCCTGAGAGCACTTTCTTGAGTGCCTCATAGCCGCCGTTCCGACGATACACTTCGAGGGAGGCGGAGTTTTCGAGATGAACTCGCGCCAGTTGAAGTGGCTCACATCCGATGGCTTCAATTCGCATAAGAAAAAGAAAGCGGCTCTAAATTACAAAACAAGATCAGTTTGGCACTCCGACAGGAAATGTCTTTGCGGGCCTTTGCGAATCTTTGCGTACTTTGCGGTAAAAGCCTTTCAAGAATTAACCGCAAAGAGCGCAAAGATCCGCAAAGATGACGCGAAGCGATTCAACCTGGGCACCGAAAGTACGCGTCGAAGATACTTGATCAGTTCTTGCTAAAGTGTGTCGGCACAAACAGCATTTGTTATTACGGTGCCAAAGCGTATCTGATTTTCAGGTAAACCGTGGATTGCACCATCGGCTCAATCCCTATTGGTGACAGCACCGAGTCGAAGGCGCTTGCGTCTAACGGCTCCAGATAGGAGGTGCTGCTCTTGCGTTCCCGCACTACTCGCAAACGCGAATCGTAGTTCGCGTCTACGCTACCCGATTCAAAAGCTCGATAGGTTTCGTAAAGCTCCGCCGGATAACGGGTGTCGTAGGTCTCCTGGTAAATGGCATCCCGGCGAAGCTTGAGACCAAGCGTGCGATTGTAATTTTCTTCCTTCTGCTTGACGATGCGGCTCGCCTCTTCAAAAAGACGACTACGTATCTTCACCAGGTCCCGAAGCACATAATCAACCTTAATCAGATCGAAGATGGAAACCGCTGCCGCTTCGGTCAGAAGCTTTTCCAGCAGTCCGCGCTCTTTATACCGCACCGCGATCGTCTTCTTGGTTTCAAACCCGGTTAGCTTTTCCCGGATGATGTTGTCTGTTCCCGGAACGAAACTATAGACGCGGTTCTGCGTGATGAAATCGACGAAGGTATCACTCCGCGCCACGCCCAGCTTCGAGATTGCTCTGACGAACTGGTCGACCTGGGCATTCACCTTATTGTTACTCTCGGCCGAGGTTGGAGCTTCCTGGGCCACTCCAAAAACCGCGAGAAATTCATCCGGGGCAGTGTTGAGCAAGACATAAGCCTCGATATACTGCGCCGGGATAAGATCTTTATTCTCGGTGCCAAAGATTACGCCATTACTGGGGCTCGTTCGGCGATTTGCCCCGCTGCCGTATTGGCGATTACCGGCTTCCTGCGCCATGCTGGGTAGCGAGCATGCGAGCACAAAAAGCAGAACGTAGATAGTCTTCATCGTGCGCATTCTCTAGGTTAGAGAATCCAAAATCTGATCAACCTTCTCCCTGGTCAGGTCCTCGTGATAATCAAATCCAATCTGCAGCATTGGCGCCGTGCCGCAGGAACCCAGACACTCAACCAGCGAAATAGTAAACTTGCCGTCCGGCGTGGTTTCTCCAGGCTTGATCCCGAGCCTGGCGCAAACGTGATCGGTAATTCCCGGTTCGCCCATAATCTTGCACGACAGCGTTTTGCAAATCTGAATGTGATACTTACCAACCGGCTTCGTATTCAACATCGAATAGAAGGTGGCAACTTCCCAAATGTCCGTAATGCGTAGCTTCAAACGCCTGGCCAGATAGGCAACTCCCGGTGGATCGAGATACCCGCGTTCACGTTGCACGACAAACATCAGCGGCAATATCGCGGAACGCATCACCGGATACTTGGCCAGATGCCAGTCAATCTCCGCTTCAACCTCAGCCGAGAAGGCGGCAACCTCGTCACCGATATCCACCGGCTGCGACATTGGTTGGATTTGTATGGGCTGGGTGCTCATTAAAGTGACTAAGACAAATTGGGCCTATAGGACTTATAGGTCATATTGCTACCACTGACTATCGATCAATCTCCCCTAAAACAATATCCAACGATCCAATGATGGCGACGATGTCTGCCATCATCGCGCCCTCAGACATGTGCGGCAGCGCCGACAGGTTGACGAAGCTCGGACCGCGGAAGTGCACTCTGGATGGCTTGGGCCCTCCATCGGATTTCACGTAAACGCCAAGTTCACCCTTTGAAGCTTCAATCGGGTGATAGACTTCGCCGGCAGGAACATCAAAGCCTTCGGCCACGATCAGGAAGTGATGAATCAAGGCGTCCATATGCGTCTTCATTGCTTCTCGATCCGGCAAGACCACCTTGGGAGCGTCCGCTTTGACCGGCCCGGGCTTCAATCTGCCTAGCGCTTGCGCCACTATCTTGTGCGACTCTTTCATTTCGCGCATGCGCACCAGATAACGGGCCCACACGTCACCGTCTTGTTCGACCGGCACATCGAAGTCGTAAGTTTCATATCCTGTGTAAGGATTTGCGCGCCGAATGTCGAGGTCAACTCCACTGCCGCGCAAGCAGGGACCGGACAGGCCCCAGTCAATAGCGTCCTCCGCTGAGATGCGGCCGACGTCCTTAGTGCGGCTCTGAAAGATGGTGTTCCCGGTAAGCAACGTGTGAAATTCGCCAACAGCCTTTAGAAAACCATCCTGAAATTGCTGCACCCGGCGTTCAAAGCCCGAAGGCAAATCCATCATCAAACCGCCGATACGGAAATACGACGGCGTCAATCTTCCGCCCGAAGCAGCCTCGATCAGATTCAATATCTTCTCGCGCTCGCGAAAACAGTAGAAAAAGACGCTCATGGCGCCGATGTCGAGCGCGTGGGTACCGAGCCAAACCAAATGGGAAGCGATCCGCTGAAGTTCGCACATCAGCACCCTGATCGTCTGGGCGCGTTCGGGAATCTCCAGTGCCAGAAGCTTTTCCACGGCCATCACATAAGCGAGGTTGTTGCCCAGAGGATTCAGATAATCCATCCGGTCAGTGATGACAATTCCTTGCTGATACTTCTTGTACTCAAAGAGCTTCTCCATCCCGGTGTGAAGGTAGCCAATATCCGGAGTAGCTTTGACGACCATCTCGCCGTCGAGCACCAGTTCGAGTCGCAGTACTCCGTGCGTCGATGGATGCTGCGGACCCATCGAGATCGTCATCTGGGTATCCAGCGGGCGATCCACGATTTCGAATTGCGGCGGAATGTTTACGGTAGAACTCATGTCCAAAGTCCAAGGTCCAAGGTCCAAAGTCACGATAGAAGGGTCCGAATCCTCGTCTATATCGACTTTGGACTTTGGACCTTGGACTTTGGACTATTTCAATGAATAAGGCTCATAGCCGCGCAATGGAAAGTCCTTGCGCAGCGCGTGGCCTTGCCAATCGTCAGGCAAAAGTATTCTTCTCAAATCCGGATGTCCGTCGAAGACGATGCCGAACAGATCGAAAGTTTCGCGCTCGTGCCAGTTGGCAGTTCGCCAAACGCCAGTGACCGTTGGCACGTGAACATTACTTTCGTTGACCAACACCTTCAGTCTGAGACGATGATGCCTGGTGGTCGAGAAGAGGTGGTAGTTAACCTCGAAGCGCGGTTCATCTTCTTCGCCGCGGTCGACGCCACAGAGGTCCGCCAGAAAATCAAACTTTGCCTCCGGCCCGGTCTTTAACGCGCTGCATACGTCAACGATGTGCAGTCGTGGAACTACCGCAGTTACTTCGCCAAAGGCTTCACTGATCTCGGTAATCCAATGCTGGTGTTCACGCTGCAACGCCGTCACCAAACGGGACGGCGTTGATAGTCGATCTATTTCTGGATCTGGTGTTGCTGACACAGTGTGGTCCAAACTCTCGTCGCTTGCCCCGGTCGTCATGATAGTCCCTGCCGAATCTTACGATGAGCGTCGGCGCTCGTGTCGTGAAGCAATTGAATACGGTCGCGATGAAGGAAGCACCTCTGATGCAATGGGCAGCAATGCCGTGGAGCCATCTGTCACCGGCAAGGTTCCCGGGCCGAAAGCCGCCCGTGCTTCAGCCTCAGGCACGTCGCGGCGGTCGCGGCTGGATTCTTTCATCACTTTGTCCTGCAGCATCATCACCGCGTGGATCAGCATCTCAGGCCGTGGCGGACATCCCGGAATATAAACGTCGACAGGGACAATCTTGTCCACGCCCTGGACGATTGCGTAGTTATCAAACACTCCACCCGAGGTGGCACACGCGCCCATGGATATCACCCACTTTGGTTCGGGCATCTGATCGTAAATACGGCGCAGCACCGGAGCCATCTTCCTTGAAACACGTCCGGAAACAATCATTACGTCAGCTTGCCGCGGGCTGGCCCGAAAGACCTCCGAACCAAAACGGGCCAGGTCGTTACGCGACGAAGTTGCGTTCATCATTTCAATCGCGCAGCAGGCGAGCCCAAACGTAGCCGGCCAAAGCGAAGACTTCCGGGCCCAGTTAATTAATGAGTCGAGCCGCGTAGTTAGCACTTCGGGTAACGCTTCGGCAATGATGTTCTCTAATCCCATGCAAATTCCTCAGGCGGCGGTCCGCGTCTGTAACTTTTGCTTCTCCATATCTGCCAGAGCCCGACCTTCAGCTTCGGCTTCCCGGCGCGCGACTTCGCCCCAGTCAAAAGCACCTTTCTTAATTACGTAGATGTAGCCGGCCAGCAGCAATGCCACGAACACCATCATTTCGGCGAAAACCAGCGTCCGCAAACCAAAGGCAGGTCCGGACAGAGTCTTGAAGACGACCGCCCAGGGAACCAGGAAGATAACTTCAATGTCGAACAGAATGAAGATCATCGCAATGAGATAAAACTTCACTGAAAACCGTTCGCGGGCGGTGCCCACCGGATCCTTGCCACACTCGTATGGCATCATCTTCGTGCGCGTGCTTTTCCGCTGTCCGACAAACTGCGAAAGGAAAATATTGCCACCGGCAAAACCGCCGGCAACTATGAAGATCAGCAGGATAGGCAGATAATCGATAAGATGAAACGGTTTCATTATTCGCTCAAGCTATTGACGATCAGACCACTGCGCCTTCTGGCGCTTTCGATTCGGCAACCATCGAAGCCCCGGGCCTTGCTCACCGGAAGATTGAGAATCATTGTACAAGCCGAATCCTAGTCGATGTGATCAGGGGTGTCAAGCAACGTTGTCGTAGGGAATTCGCATAAAAAAATTGGTAATTGACCCTGCAAAAATGGCTGTGTTAAGTTCAATTGAGCATTGAGTCCATGACGCGTGGAACCGCTGCCGAATCATCCGGTAACTCCTTCTCATAAGATTGTGATAACTGGCTTCAATACTGACATAGAGCACGATGGCGTGGTCTATCATGTGCAAACGGAAGATAAGGGTCTCGCCTCACCCTTGATCCTATCGCTGGTTTATACAGGCGGCGCGATTCTGGCCAGTAAACGGTCACCCTACCAGGATCTGATCACCGCGGGGTTTGATGAAGAAGTCCTTTCCGAGCGATTGAAGAAACAACATCGATTGATTTGTGCAGCAATCGCTGCTGGTCGTATCGAAGAACTGAAGCGCATGGGTGCCCGCGTCGCAATTGAAGAGAAGCCGGCTCCAATCGACCTCCAAACGCCGGACGTTATTGAGCGTTTCGTAGTAGAAACTGTTTCAGAACAACGGGTGGCTGAGGGGCCAAATCATGAACTGATCCTGGAAACCTCGGCGGAGCGGTATCATCCGGTGGAACCGCAGGATGAACTGATCTTGGAAACTTCGGCGGAGCGGTATCATCCGGTAGAACCGAGTGGTGAACTAATGGTCGAAACTTCGGCGGAGCGCACCTCGGGTGCGGCCGAGCCGCCAGTCGTGTCCCCACCCCCTGAAGATGAAGACTTACTGAAACCTCGAAAACCAACCAAAGCGCGGGAGTCAGCCTATACAGTGTACGACTCAAGGCGGAAGGCTCAAAAGGGCGCGCGCGCGGAACCAGAGAGTGGTCTGGTCCTGAGCATTCTTGATGAAGGGGAATTTTATGCGGGTGAGGCTTTTACCATCCGAATTCTGCTTCAGAATCGATCCGGTAAAACGGAGAAGCCGGTCAGTGGTGTGACCGTGTCATTTAAGATATTGGGGACAGGTTTCCGGCCCCGGATTTTTTCTGTCAAGACCGCACGCGACGGCGTTGGAATCGTCACCGGTGAAATCCCTCACTTCAACTCGGGACGCGCCGCAATTGTGATTCGCGCTGTCCTGGATGATCAGTCGGCGGAAGTCCGTCGAGTTATCCACCCTGCTGCTTGAGGTCAAAACAATCTTTGCGCATTCAGGTTAATGGCCAGCCTCGAGAGGTTGAAGATAATTCAAACCTCACCGAACTGATCAGCAGTTTAAATCTGCGACCCGAACAGATAGCGGTCGAGCTGAATCAAAGCGTCGTGCGTCGGGTGAGTTGGCCGGATACCATCCTACATTCCGACGACAAGGTGGAGATCGTTCATTTTGTCGGCGGCGGAGTGTAAAGCAAACTGTTAGTTTGCTGAGCGGGCGTCAGTGCCGACTTGAGTGTTGACGAGTCATCGCAAACTAACAGTTTGCTTTACGACATCGGCAGGCGCGGTAGGCATCAGGCATCACCCGGAATATAATTCATTCATGTCAACACCAGCACCCGCAACCACAGATCGCTTTGAAATCGGCAGCCGCACGTTTAGTTCACGGCTAATTATCGGCACCGGGAAATATCGTTCTTTCGAAGAGATGAAAGCCGCGCACCGGGCCTCCGGAGCAGAGATGGTGACTGTAGCGGTCAGACGTGTACCTCTCGATCGCAGTAGCGAGTCGTTTCTTGATCACCTCGACCCATCGCTCGAACTCCTCCCCAACACCGCGGGTTGTTATTCAGCCGAGGAAGCGATCCGGACCGCGCGACTCGCCCGTGAAGCCCTCGGGACTGAATTGATTAAGCTGGAGGTGATCGGCGATCAAATAACGCTTTTCCCGGATAACGAACAAACGCTCGAGGCGGCCCGCGTCCTGGTGAAAGAAGGCTTTGTAGTTTTGCCTTACTTCACTGACGATTTGATCATGGCGAAAAAACTATTGGACGCCGGCTGTCCAGCGGTTATGCCACTAGCCGCGCCAATCGGTTCCGGACTTGGAATACAGAATCCCGCTAACCTGCGAATCATGCGGGAACAACTCCCTGACGCCACGATCATAGTCGACGCCGGCGTGGGCACGGCGAGTGACGCCGCCATTGCGATGGAACTCGGCGCCGATGCGGTGTTGATGAACACGGCAATTGCAGAGGCGGGTGACTCGGCCAAGATGGCGGAAGCAATGAAGCTGGCGATTGAGGCAGGACGACTAGCCTACCTTGCCGGCCGCATGCCGAAGCGGCTTTATGCCAGTGCGTCGAGTCCACTCACCGGCGTCGTTCGTTAACCTCTTCGGGAAAGTCACCTCCTTGGAGTGCTGCGGCCTGGCGCAGCTTTGGTCCGCGGCGGCTTGACGCCGCTTTCGTGGCACGAATTCAACTCACAACGGAGCTAGCCTGCCGCGTCGTCGCGACGCTGAC
>JANNJZ010000417.1:0-2306 GCA_031396065.1 Pyrinomonadaceae bacterium
TCGGAAGACCAGGCCCGCCTGATTACCGCGGAACAGCGGCAGCGCGGACTCGATGCGGACCACGGTCCCCTTGATGGTCACCACGCGCGGAAGCGACGCGCGGATGAGCTGTCCCGCCACGTTTTCGTCGACTCCGATCGCGATCTGGTCGAGGGTGACGAGCTCGCCCCGCTCCGCCTTGCCGACCACGACCTGCAGGGAGTCGATCTGGCGCTCCAGGAACTCCTTCTCGGAGTGCGCGCGTCTGGCCTCCGGCGACTCGGCCCATCGGCACGCCGTCGCCAGGAGAATGGCGACGGGAATCGCGGCCGAGGTTGCGCGTCGGGTGGGGCGCGCCATGGCTGCCGGTCAGACGGACGCGAGGCGCATCTCGGGCACGATCTCGAAACGCAGGCACGCGTGGGCCTCGCGGAGCGCGGCCTCGACCGCGTCCGGCGTTTCGCCGCGGGCGAAGATGAAGCCCAGGTAGCTGTCGCCTTCGGGCAGCGGCACCAGCGGGTGGTTCATCCGAGCGGTGATCTCGACCGTCTCGATCCCCGGCACCTGCGATGCGGCCTCGACACCGTCCACGGCGTTGTCCCGCGTGTTGACGAGACCGATGAAGGTCTGGCCAGTCCCAGTCGAATTATATTCGAAGCTGGTGGTGGAGTTGCCGAACACTCGTCCGGTGCGCACAGTCAAACGAGCGGGAATCTTCGCGATTCCGGGACCCGTGAGAGTCTTCGTGTAGGTGTTGTAGCTTGTCAGCACCAATGCTCCATTGGCTGTCTGGAGCGTGGAACCTTCCGCTGCCAACGCGTCGCCGAACTGCTGAAGGTAACCCTTGTAAGCACTGCCGCTGAAGTCGTCCTTCAAGAGGCAGTTCGCATCGTTTCCGCATCCTTTGTGGTAATGGATGGAGTCCTCGAATTGCCGATAGATCTGCTTCTGGGAGTTCAACCCCACGGATAGATAGGCAGACCCGAGGAAGTGCACCGCCCATGTGCGCGGGTCAAATGACCCTACGAACGCGAGCGGACATGGAACGATAGTGTTGTTCACGTTCGCCGGCAGGTTTCCGAACGCAACCCACGTGATAGGATCACCACACTGCGTGGTGTACTTTCCTCTTCTGTCGGCGACGTAGAAAGGTACCGAGGCGATGTTCACGATTGTGAGTTTCAGCGAGTTTGGGAGAGACGGAATGCTCGGAATCACAACTTTGCCCGTTCGAATTGCCTCGTAGGCCGCGTTCGTGTACAACGTGCCTTGTGAGTGTCCGACGAGGACCACTCTATAGCCCTTGGCTGACCAGATCCCGATGGTGTCAACCAATTTTGCGAGATCTTTGTCGGTCTTGGCGTCGAACTTGCGTTCAACCCCAAACGCCTTCAGGAGCTTGTTGCCCAAGCCGGGCCAATTAATCAAGCTGTCGGGGCCGCCGGATACTGCATCGATCTCTTGCTGAGTCCACTGAAATCCGGCCTGCAGGTTGTCTTTCCAGAAGCCCTCGCTGGTATTGTAGACGGGGATGAACCTGACGTAGTTCTGATCGAGATCTGGGTGGTATTGGAAGAACTGATCGTTGATGGTCTGAACTTCGTCTTGCCAGACCTCAGCGCCAGTCTTCACAACAACCCCGTTGACCTTCTTGTCTCCCACTAATACCCCGTTGGTCAGGATGAACACAGTACAAACCTTACCCGAGGGACAGGGCTGAACTGTTGTCTGCGCCATTGCCACGCCACTGTACGAAACCAGCAGCAGTAACAGAAACACGACGCGACGATACATTTTCAATGAACACTCCTAAGCTGGGAAAATGAAAGACACCATAGACTGGCAGGATTGCCGGATGCTATAGCGCTTCTCTTTCCCAAACTGATTGCCAATAATTCACTGACAAACAGACGGGGAAGAGAAAAACTTTTCTTTAGTACTGGCCTTGAACTTGGATGCAGGATTGAGGGTTAGAAACTTCAGTGGTGAATGGAAGAGCGATATTCCTATTTACACTTTGCGTTTCAAATCTTTCCTTTGTATTAGTTAACATTATGTTAAGTATATCTCGATTAGTGGTATCCTTAGCACCTGTACCAAAAACAAGAAATTTCCAACAATTTTCAAACGCAAAGTATGAAACCATCAACTTCTCAAAATGTTCTTGGTCCCCTTCTGTTGTAATTATCTGTTGCTCTTTTTTCACCATAGCCCTAAGCACCCTCCGCACTTCTTCATTCTGCGGATACATATATACTATCTCCCTCTCCAGGTCGTCGCGTACTCCGTCGTTGTTAGAGTCTATGCCTGCAAGTGTCAGCTTGCCT
>JANNJZ010000420.1:0-6288 GCA_031396065.1 Pyrinomonadaceae bacterium
GTTCCGCCGGCCTTATTAGGATGGAGAGTCGTTCACTTAATTACATGGCCGGTGGCTTAGCACCCTGCGGACAAAGCCATAACTCCACCATCAATTCATCCCGAGGTGGGCCTACCAAAGTCACTATGCGCTGTGCATTGATGCCTCTCGAGTTGACCAGGTAATCAACGACTCTGGTCGTATGTTTTTGCACTGCACCCGGTCGTCCTCTCGGTCCGGGGTAGACAATTACATAAGCCGTCGCGCCAGGATCATTTTGCAATTCAATTGCATAGTTATCCAATCGCGCCTTCTCGTCGTTGTAAGCAATTTCCGGAAACTCGTCAAACTTTCGGCATTGGACCGGTATTGGAAACTGGACCGAACAATTAGCCGAACATTCGAGGTTGTATCCTTCTACTGAAACCGTTGCGGTCAAGGTTTGACCAGCCAGGCCAGTCGCATCAACCCGGATCGAGGGGGTTCCTTGTCCGTCGATGATTCGACCTGCTGACACCTTCCAATGATACGCCGGCGCGATATTCCCAGAACCGCCAGTCAAAGTAGAGGTGAAAGTCACGGGTTCGTTGGTGTCGACCCGGTCAGGACAAATGATGCCCACATTAGGACAGACGGGCGGAGGTGGAGGCGGTGGTGGACATCGATTGACCAAAACAGTGATCGATGAAAAGGCCTGGCAGGCTTCGTCGCCGCTGCCTGTATCGATGTCTACATAAGCTTTGTAATAACCCGGGCGCGCTCCCGAGAGGTCCCAGGTAACTGCCGCGGCGTCACCCTCTATGCGACCCGCATTGGCTGTCCACCGGTAGCGAATAGGATAGTTAGATGTGGCCCGAGCATTCAGTTGCACGATTGCAGGACCGGCGCCTTCACATACCGTGATTACACTTGGTTCGGCAGCCAGACTCAGATTGGGGGGAGTAAAGGCAACGGTCTCCTTTATCGTCTTTTGGGCCAAGGCTGAAGCAGCAAAGGCAAAGAGTCCTACCAGGGCAATTGGCAGGAGCAATGCAATACGGCGGCGATCGTGTCTCAACATTTCCACTCCTTTGGCAGTATTACTGTTCTCAAGTCAGCCGGGCAACTGGCTGACTGTTCTGTTCGGAGAAGCAGCAGATGATAGAAAATAGAGGGAATAGGTGTTCATTTCCACAACTCTTTCCGTTGCCGATGACTGACAACCGCGTTTAACCAGGCCTCACAATGAAGATGAAATTATTGGCCAACCTTGCCTCCATTCCCCGAGTCCATCACAGGTAGTTTGACTCAGGATCCAAATTCAAGTAGAAAAATGGGCGCCGAAGATCCCCCAGTCATTGATGTGGTATTGAGAATGAAGCTAGCTCCGATCATCGTCATCTTTTCACTGCTGCTTGGTCAAGCTGCGTGTTCGAAGAAAAAGCCGGTAGATACCGTCAATGTGTCCGCTGGTGTGACCAACCCCACTGAGGGAGATCGTTCCCAGGCGCGTGTTTACCTGGACCAGGGAAAACAGCTCTATCATGATGACGCAGATGAAAAGGCAGTGGAAGCCTTCCAGCAGGCGCTCAAGTTGGACCCGGATCTTGCGGAAGCACATTTCCGTCTCGGGCTCGCTTTTGATGCTGTTGGAAAAGAGCAGGAAGCCGAGGACGCGTATAAGAAGGCCATCGAAAAATATAAGAAGTATCTGGAGGCGAATAGCAAAGACGCGGAGGCCCGCTACAATTTGGGGCAAGCTTACGCGGGCCTTCGTCTATATACCGAAGCGGTGAGGGAATACCGTCAAGCCGCCCGCCTTAAGGATAACGATGCCGACATTTATTACGATCTGGGAACTGCATTGACTAAGCTCGCTCAGTACGACGAGGCAGTCGCGGCATTTTCGAAGTCACTCGAGATTGATCCTGAGAACTACCGAGCCGAAGATGAACTTGAAGAAGCTCGCGAGGGAGTAAAGCGAATTCGAGCTGGGAAAAAACATCAGGAGGATGTTCTGAGGAAAGGGAAGGCTGACGAGCTGAAGAAGGGGGAAGAAGGCGCTGAACCTCAGTCTTCAGCCTCACCCTCATCCTCGAAGTCAAAAGCTAGTAGCAACTCGAAGTCGAACAACAATCGTAAGCCTTAGTCGTACAACGCGTGCGTAAGCCATAGATCCCTGGCAGTCGCTCGAGGACTCAGTAGTGTTAGCCCAAGGGAGAGCGCTGGGCCGATTGGAATTTTCAGGATAAGATTCCCGGTCGGATAAATGAAATGTGAGGAACCGCAATGGCAACATACACGCCGCCCCCCTATTTCCCCCAAAGCTCACTAGCGCCGCCTGATAAGAATCGTTACAAGAAATTCAAGCTAATGATCGTGGCGGCAGTGATTCTGCTGCTGATGTTACTTGGCGGAATCGGGTGGGGAATCTGGCACCTTATGAAATCGCTTTTGTAAGTAAAGAACTTCCGAATCGCAATCTTCAGGTTCACTCCTTGGCCCTATAAGGCCAATTTCTCGGCCGCTGTTTCCACCGAATGAAACTATTATCCCGGGCAAACTGCCTTACCCAGGCATGAGTGGAAATAGTTTTCGGGTTGTGCGCTTGACAGTTCGGTCCGCGATCCCTATAGTTTCCCGTTTCGGACCTACAGTCTGAAGGTGACAATGCAACGTCCAGTTGGTTCTGTCGGTGTGGAGACGTTGCCCCGGCTGGCTTTTAAGGCAGGCGGTTGACAATTATTGTGGCGTAAGTTGTCTGTGTCGCGACCGGTAATTCCAGTTCGCTCCAGCGCAGGCACGCGTGAAAGGCCCCGCGGTCTTCTCGTCTTAAATGCGACGCCACAGAAAAGTCGGCTTATAGGGAAGCCATAATCCACACCCGCGTAAAGCGAAATCAGAACATCCCTAACAGAAATATTTTAACAGGGCAGCTCGCCTGCGCTGACTGCCGGACAAAGCGGTATTCCCGCGCGGCACCCCGATTTAGGGTGCCAAAAGTTCCGGAAAGAGGCAGGTAACGCCTTTTTGCGTGCCAAAAACAGCGTTCCATTTTTCGAAGGTCGAAAGAGCGAGGAAATATCAGTGCCGACGATTAACCAGCTAGTTCGCAAGGGTCGCCAAGCCGTTAAGTATAAGACGGCCAGTCCGGCGCTTCAGAGTTCGCCACAGAAGCGGGGCGTCTGCACGCGCGTATATACGCAGACCCCTAAGAAGCCGAATTCGGCTTTACGTAAAGTGGCGCGCGTCCGCCTGACTAACGGGATTGAGGTCACCACCTACATTCCCGGCGTTGGGCACAACCTGCAAGAGCACTCGATTGTTCTGATTCGCGGCGGCAGGGTCAAGGATCTGCCTGGCGTGCGTTATCACGTTATTCGAGGAACGCTGGATTCGGTAGGCGTTGCCGATCGCAAGCAGGGACGTTCGAAGTATGGTGCCAAGCGGCCCAAGGCAGCAGGAAAATAGAATTTCGGATTGAGGGAATATGCCAAGACGAAGAGTTGCAGAACGACGAGAAGTACTTCCCGACCCGATCTTTACCAGCCCTCTGGTAACTAAGTTTATTAACGGAGTTATGTGGGGCGGCAAGAAGTCAGTGGCTGAGAGTATCTTCTACACCGCGATGAAGCAGATCGGTGAGAAAACCGGAGAAGAGCCGCTCAAGGTTTTCAAACGGGCGATCGATAACGTAAAGCCAACCGTCGAGGTCAAATCGCGTCGGGTTGGTGGCTCTACTTATCAGGTTCCCATTGAGGTTCACCAGGAACGGCGCGGAGCGCTGGCGATCCGCTGGATTGTTTCTTACGCCCGCGGTCGGGGCGAAAAGACGATGACGGATCGACTGGCCGGCGAAATCCTGGATGCTGCCAACAACCGCGGCAACTCAGTGAAGAAGAAAGAAGACACGCACCGCATGGCGGATGCGAACAAGGCATTTGCGCATTACAAGTTTTAAGTGAAGATGGTCGATTGTTGAGATGGCTAAGCAAGATCTAAAACTGACGAGGAATATTGGCATCATGGCCCACATTGATGCCGGTAAGACCACCACCACGGAACGTATCCTTTATTACACGGGTATCACGCATAAAATCGGCGAGGTGCACGAGGGTACGGCGACCATGGACTGGATGGAGCAGGAGCAGGAGCGCGGCATCACGATTACCAGCGCGGCGACAACCTGTTACTGGGAGCGAAACGGAGTCGATCATCGCATTAACATCATCGATACCCCGGGGCACGTCGACTTCACCATGGAAGTTGAGCGTTCGTTGCGCGTGCTTGACGGAGCGGTCGCAGTATTCGATGGCGTGGCCGGTGTTGAGCCGCAGTCTGAAACTGTGTGGCGGCAGGCTGACAAGTATGGTGTGCCGAGAATCTGCTTTATCAATAAGCTGGATCGCGCGGGCGCTTCGTTTGATCGTTCGTTCGAATCAATTATTACCCGTCTGGGCGCTAACCCGGTTGCCATCCAAATTCCGATTGGTCTTGAAGATCAACTCAAGGGCATAATCGACCTGATCTCGATGAAGGCTCTGGTTTGGAATGATGAGAGCAAGGGCTCGGAATACGAGACCACTGAGATTCCCGAGGATCTGAAAGAAGCGGCGTCTGCTGCCCGTGAGAAGTTGGTTGAGGCGGTGTCGTCCGTCGATGACGGATTGATGCACAAGTACATCGAAGGCGAGCAAATCTCTGAGGAAGAGATTCGTAAGGCTCTTCGAAAGGGCACGCTTGAGTTGAAGCTGGTTCCGGTTGTGACCGGCTCGGCGTTCAAGAATAAGGGCGTGCAGACCTTGTTGGATGCGGTTGTTGATTATCTGCCATCGCCGCTGGATATTCCTCCGGTTGAAGGATTGAATCCCAAGACCGGGCAGATAGAGGTGCGTCCACCCGAGGCCAGTGCTCCTTTCTCCGGTCTGGTCTTTAAGATCATGGCGGACAAGCATCTTGGTCAGTTGTCTTTTGTGCGCATTTATAGCGGCACAATTAAGGCTGGTTCATACGCCTATAATCCCATCAAAGAAACCAGAGAACGTGTGGGTCGCCTGATGCGGATGCACGCGAACAAGCGCGAAGATATCGAAGACGCAAGCGCAGGTGAAATCATTGCTATTGGCGGCATGAAGCAGGTAACCACCGGCGACACGGTATGCGACGACAACAAGCCGATCATTCTTGAGAGAATGGAATTTCCCGCCCCTGTTATTCGTGTCGCGGTGGAGCCGAAGACCAGGCAAGATCAAGACAAGCTTGGGGTGGCATTGAATCGGCTGGCTCAGGAAGATCCTTCCTTTAATGTTTCAACCGATCCAGAGACTAACCAGACGATCATCGCCGGCATGGGCGAGCTCCATCTGGAAATCATTGTCGATCGCATGAAGCGTGAGTTTGGCGTGGAAGCGAATGTAGGTAAACCGCAGGTCGCCTATCGCGAAACCATTACTCAGGGGGCTCCGGGTAAGGAGATCTACAAGAAGCAGACTGGTGGTCGCGGGCAGTTTGGACACGTCGAGCTTGAGATTGAGCCTGCCCCAGGCGAGGGCTTTGTATTCGAGAATAAGATCACTGGGGGCGCAATCCCCAAGGAATACATCAAGCCGGTCGAGCAGGGAATTAAGGACGCGATGGCGCGTGGTTTCCTTGCCGGCTATGAGTTGGTGGATATCAAGGTGCGCTTGCTGGACGGTAACTACCACGAAGTCGATTCGGACGAGCGGTCGTTTCATATTGCCGGCTCGCTGGCATTTCAGGACGCGCTGCGGAAGGCCAAGCCGGTTTTACTTGAACCGATCATGCGCATTGAGGTGGTAACACCGGACGACTATATGGGCGCGGTTAATGGCGACCTGATGCGAAGGCGCGGGCACATCGAAAAAACTGAGCCGCGACCCGGTGGGGCGCAGGTGATCACTTCGTTTGTGCCGCTTTCGGAAATGTTTGGGTATACGACTGATTTGCGTTCGGCTACCCAGGGGCGTGCGACTTCGACAATGCATTTCGAGCGTTATGATCAGACACCCAAGAACGTCGCGGAAGAAGTGATCGCAAAGATTCAGGGTAACGGCGGCGGTGGCGGGCGAATAACTTAAAAGTGAGATGTTTCCGGCTTTGGGAACGATCCTTTAGATCCCAGGACGCGGGTTCCGCGAGTAATTCGAGGAAAAATCAGAGATGAGTAAAGAAAAATTCGACAGAAGTAAGCCGCACGTGAACATCGGGACGATCGGGCACGTGGATCACGGGAAGACGACGTTGACGGCAGCGATCACTAAGGTGCTGGCGAAGGGGAATCCGAAAGTGCATTTCGTGGCGTTTGACCAG
>JANNJZ010000509.1:0-2998 GCA_031396065.1 Pyrinomonadaceae bacterium
TGCGAGCATGACCGGTGACGAGGCACGGGGAGTGGATCGATTGCTGTGGAAGCTGGGGTTTAATCCCCCTCAGTTTGAAGACTTCTTGCCGAGGCTTCAATCACGTCTCAGGAACTTCAGCGAGACGTTAATTCAAACAACCCCGATAGCATCTGAGGATGATCGAGAGAAAATCCGCGCTTCTGGAGTCAACCTTTTCGTCTCGGTGGAGGACTTTCTCGATAGATTTCTAACGTACAACCTTTGGATTCTCGCGTCCGATCATTTTGTCGATAGCCGTTTCGTGTTTTCTATGCGGGATGCGCGGCAAATGATATCAAGTCTGTTGGGAGCCGCCCTACAAAGTGGAGGGCATCAAGTCTCTTGGAGTTCTCAAGGGGAGAACGCACTTGGGACATTGGTGCGTTACGTTGGCGAATCTGGTACCTGGATGAGGGGCCTTGAGACGACAGGTAGGGAGGCGTTATTACGAGCCGAGGCAGATCTACCTCATTTCGAAACTGACCCGCTAAGGCGATTTCCTTTTTATCATTTGCAACTCTGGGCGGATAGCGACTTTGATGAGTTAAGGAGATATGTCGATCGCTATTGCTCCATAGTCAAGCTCATAGAGCAAGCTGATCTTGCAACGATTAGAAATGGACTGGATCACAGCCGTGACGCGGCACGATTCCCACATGGCGACAACATGCTCGCGTGCGTCTCAAGGCTGCGCGAGGCCATAGAAGTTGCTGACATAAATCGGTACATACCAAAAGTATTTTGGTTGGAAAGCAAGGATGAGAATCGCTTTGGAAACATCGAGTACACGTTTCAAGACTATTTACAAAGACCCCTCGTGCTTTACGGTCCTCGCTTGGTATCCGGCCTTCTGTCTTTCAAATATCAGAGTCCATATCTAATCGCGGCAGGAAACTTGATTGGAGGCCCAAATGCGCAGCTCTCCTTCACCATTAGGGAAGAAGACCAATACGAACAGTATTGGCGAAACTACCCCAAGAGAAGACACATACCTCCCTTACCATTAACGGACACTATGGAAGACGATGGCGTAGAAGGGGACAACTGAAGAAACCTGACCGCAGTTGGATTAGAACGTTGCACCGGGCTTTCTCCCTGATGAAGCGGGAATCAAAACCACATTAAATCCTTGGTCGTGAGCGTTCGACTATGACAGCGAAATCTGTGTCTGCGGGGAGAGTTTTTTGCTCATGACCAGATTATGGGTTGAAAGAGAGCGTGATGAAGTCGCCCTTTTCGGGAACATAAGCGGACATCTACCATTCTTCCTTCCCGACCGGCCCACCAGAATTCTCTCTTTCGCGCCCCTCACGAATCAACCCTACTATCTCCTGTGTTGAGATGTTTAAGTTAATGCCCGCAACATCCAGGGCGGAATGCTTAGATTCCTCTGGCTTGAGAATAAAGGTTTGTCCATCCGATGCTTTAATCCGTACTTCACCCTCTTGGCGCGCTTGTTCAAGCAAGGCAGAAAGACTTGGTTGATTTTTCAGGATTCGTCTGCATCGGACTATTTCACCGTAATACGCTCGCGCTTGAGCATCTCAGCAAGCAAGGTTCAGCGACTTGTTCGGCTTCGTACGAGGAACGAGAATTCATTCCATATTCTCTTTGCCTGAATGTAGCTGCCGCTCAAACTTCAACAGCTTGTTCTCCAGCCGCAACTCCTACTTCTCTCGCTCTTGGGCTTCATTCCGGCTGGCATAATCTACCTTCTCGTTGACACGATGTACCTCGTAAGCTAAACGCTCTAAGGCAGACGCCATTTCGCGGAGTTGTTGCAGCACCTCTCTGATCTCTTGGCGATTCTTCTCCGTCTGCTGCGTGAGAAACAGAATCTGCTTGATGGCAGCGACCAACTGTTTCCACATGGTCTTAGGCTGCCTTCAGTCTCGCAAGAATTTCGTTTGTTTCAGCTTTCAGTCGCTCGATTTCTTCCTGGTCGCGCGTCATCTTCTCGTTAGCGCGGTTCATTTCAGCGAACATCTGATTGACGGCTTCTTCAGAACTTGTAACGTCGTCTGCAACTACTTCAGGATTTAATGTCTCGCTCATATTTATAACCTCCAAACGCATTTTAGCACCTGTCACTCATAACAACTCAACAGAAGCCCGACTGCGGCATTGCCACGATTACAACCTCACCTGCCTTCATACTTCGGGTTTGCCTCTTTGATTAAGTCTAATGAGTATTCCGGCTCATCATTTCCATAAGCACGTTCCAAGTTTGCCAAAGAAAAGCGCGTCCAATCTTCTCGTTCTTCGCTTTGCATTTGAATTACACTCACAACCAATTTTGTGTTTGGTGTAAGTTCGTAAGGCTCGTCCAGTAAGATTTGTTTGCCGTCAAAATGAGCCTGTAAAGTAACAATTTCCATAGCTTTCAACTCCTACAGTTAGCGCAGGGCGTCTGCCTTTTTGCTCATGCCCAGATTGCGGGTCGAAAGAGAGCGTGATGAAGTCGCCCTTTTCGGGAACATAACCAGACATCTACCATTCTTCCTTCCCAACTGGCTCACCGAGACTTTCTTCGCCCACTTGATAATCTGATGGCATCCGCGAAACAAGCTCGGCTAAATTGAACTTTTCACCATTCGCGTTTTCTTCAAAATCCGGCACAACAACGTAAACCTTCGCTTTTTCAGGCAAGCGAATCTTTGCTGGGAGTTTAACCTGCCCTTTTTCAACCGTACCTTGAAAAGTTTTCACTGGCATTAGCATTCCTCCAAAGGCGCTAATTATACGATACATCAGCGGGAGACGCCGAACTTTGCACCGGTCTTTCTCCCTGATGAAGCGAGAATCAAAACTACATTAGTCTCGGTCGTGAGCGTTCGATTATGACAGCGAAATTTCTGTCTGCGGTGAGCGTCGCGGAAGACGAGACCGGCGTCGCAAGCCAGACGCGAAGCACAGACCGGCGTCGGCCACTTCAGGCGGTCTGAGCCATATCAGCTTGCCTCTCCGTGTGGTTCGG
>JANNJZ010000012.1:0-2074 GCA_031396065.1 Pyrinomonadaceae bacterium
GTTGCCGTCGTTGGCACGCGCAGTGATGCCCGCAAAATTGTGCTGATAGATGGTGTTGTTCTTGATGAGAGCGGTGTGCGAGCCGGAACCGGTACTGTCAATGTTGATACCGTTGGCCTGCGCCGAGCCCGAGTCAAGGATCCCGCTCACGCCGATCCGGTTGTTGAAGGCCGTGCCGCTCATGCTGCCAGAACCCGTTGCCTTGAAGAGGTTCAGGGCGTTTCCATTTGCATCGCGGAAGCTGTTGCATGATACGTCGTAAGTCATCGTGACATTCGAGCCGCCACCGCCGCTCGTAAAGACCGCACCGCCGCTTCCGCTAACAATGCTCGGGTGGTTATTGCTGACAGCGTTGCCACGAAAGACGATGTCCATCGTGGAGGTGACGGTCGCAATGGCGTGGATGATATCGCCACGCGAGTTGTTAAGAATGTTGTTGGTGAAGGTTGCGTTCATTAGCACGCCGGCGCGCGATTCAAAGTAAATGTCGTCATCGCCGTTGGTAGTGTCCACGCCACGGCCTGGTCCAGCGCCATCGAGATCGCCAATGCTGGTGTCACTGACCGTGAGTCGATTGAGTATCCCAGTGTCGTTGACGACGCGGAGGTTCTGTTCGTAGCCGCCGCCGATGAAAGAGTCGTCAATCAGCGCGCTACCCGTCAGATTAATAATGCGGATGCTGTCCTCGCCATCGACTAGATCCAGATCTGCGGTTGCGCTGGTGCCATTGTCCCCGTCAACCACGGAGCTTTGGAGTGTAAAGCCAACGACGCCATGCCCTCGGATCGCGAAGTTTGGATGGTTGTCGACACGCATGGAAGTCAGCGAGATATTTGTCACGTTGTTCAGAGACACACCAATGCCTGCGGTCGAGTTGTCGGCGCCGGTTGTAGTCGTGATACGTCCGCCCGAGCAAGTCGGAGTTGCGAAAGTACAGCTACCGCCGCTGCCGGCGACCGTGAAGCTGCCCGATGTGTTAGACAGCCGAATGCCATTCGACCCGGCGGTTTGCGAGACGCTCGTCAGCGTGATGGCGAGAGGCGTCGTGCCGATGGTGCGCGTGACCTCAACGGCAGTCGCGCCGCTGGTGCTGATCGCGCCGCCCGTCGACGTTATGGTGTTGCTGTTTTCTGTTGCCAACAAGCCGCGTTGGTTTGCATCGGGTGAGATATTCAGTGCGCCGAAGGTGACCGCGCCAGAGTTGGTAAGAAGACTAACTCCAGTGCCGCCGGAACCTGTTGAAGTCGTGTTGCCAAAATTGAGCGCGGCGCTGGACGTGCCGACGCTGATGCCAATGCCCGTCGGATTCGTGATTGTAGTTGTGGGGGTCGTCAGACTGCCTGCTACACCGGTTAAGCTGATGCCAGTCGTGGCGCTATTCGCTGACGAAATGCCGCCGAAGGTCGCGGCGAGCGTGCCGGTTGTTAAGTTGAGAGCCTGACCTGTGCCATTCAGCGTGACATCAGAGATGGTGAGCGTGCCGAAACCGGTACCGCTGATATCCGTCGTAGAATTTCCTCCTGTGAATCCACGTAACGTGTTACCTGTTCCTATAGTGATCGCGTTTCCACTGGTGATGTTAACAATCGTCGCGTTACCACTGTCTGTCGCAGGTAAAGGATCACTGCCGGCCGGCGGTGTGAGACCTGTCATACTAGAGAGACTTGCCGTGGAATCCTGCCCAAATAATCGTTGCCCGCTAAGTAGAGTTAATGGGCCGGCGTAGTCTGCGGCGCTTTCATAGACAAAGATGTTGTCATTCGCAGCAGGATTGTTTCCGGCACCGTTATTTACAGCCGCGAAACTGGCCAGCGTATTGAATGGATTTGTAATCCGTCCGTCGCATGGGCACGAAGCGGTGTTATTGATGAACCAGATCATGCCGCTGACGTTGATCGTCACGGTGGCGGCGTTGCTGCCCTCCGAGTTTGTCAACGTATAGCTGAAGGTATCCGTGCCCTCGAAGCCAGCAGGCGGGTTGTAAGTAAAACTGCCATCTGCGTTGAGCTCTACGTTGCCGCCGTTGGTGCTCGTAATTGGAGGTGCGGTAATTGCTGCGCTGGGTACGCCGGCA
>JANNJZ010000015.1:0-1884 GCA_031396065.1 Pyrinomonadaceae bacterium
ATGACCCGGACCGATGTGGGCGCCGAGAGAATCCAAAACATGAGTGAATCCGAGTATGCCAACCAATAGCAATACTAAGCCCAATATCTTAGCAACGGTTTTTGCCATGAGAGTTCATCTCCTCCAGGAACAGTTAAGTACCAGGCGGGCGCCACAGTGAGCAAACCGAGCGTCCGCATCAAAAAAGGCGAGGGAGCAGACAGAATAGAGTTGGATGTATATCAACTGTTCAGCGTCTTTGCAAAGGTTTTTTGAGATGACACAGCATGAAAATCTTATTCTCTGTGCGACCTCTGTGAGCTCCGTATCTGTGGTGAGTTTTACCACCGAGCTAGTCCGCAGGAGGACATTCACCTCAGAGTCACAGCGAACACTGAGCCTGCACAGAGAAAACAGCTTATTCGGACGAAACCACAACTTGAACTGCGCCGTGTGAGTCTGCTCAAAATGTTATACTGAAAAGCACAATCCCCTTGAGAAGAATTTGCTCAGATAGAGGCGAGGAGTAATAACCATGCGGGGTTTCCAAATGCCAACACACTTGGCTACCAAAATCGTTTCCGTTGCTGCCGTGCTTCTTTTTCTGGTGGGCGCAGCGAACGCGTACACCGTGATCATGTATGGTGGTCGACGCGTCGAAATCCCTTCGCAGTTCGTCGTCACGCCAACGACGTTAACCTACGAAGTTGCGGACGGAATTCAGATCACAATACCAATGGCGTCGGTCGATATTCCCTCGACTGAGAAAGCCAATCACGAGTTGCCGGGGAGTTTGATAGCGCGCGCCAAAACTCCAAAAGATGGAATTGAAGGGTCGAAAGCGAGCTCCGGAAGTAGACGTACGATAACGAATCGTGACCTGGAAGCTCTGAAGCGCCGACGGGAAGAAAGTGAGGCAGCCTACGAGAGTATAAGAAAGCAACAAGGATTACCGTCGCTTGAAGAGTCGCGAAAACGGGCTGCTGCTGAATTGGATGTGGCGACAGCTGAACTGGCTCAGAAACGTATTGCTGAACAGCAAACTGAGAACTACTGGCGCACACGAGCGGCTGGCCTGAGGACTGAAATGGCAGCGTTAGACGCTGAAATCGGTTTCATTCGCTCCAGGCTTGAAGAAGTTCCGTTTCCGTCAGCAACATTGGGTGGATCGTTTTCTTCCGTTGGCGTTATCGTGGGGTTCGGTGGTTTTAGCGGTGGCGACGGATTCGGCCGGAGGTCACAGCGAAACATCGGAGGCCGAGGATCATTCGGCGGACATCCCAGCCCTCGACCTAACCTCTATGTTGCTCCGAGGAATGGACCACAGGTAAGTGGGCGCGTCGGTTTCGGCGGAGGGACATCGCGCGGACGAGTGTTTGTTAATCCTGGAGGTGTTCGTCAGCCGCGACACTACGGAGCCGGAGTTTTGCCCGGTGCCACTTTTTGGGGCTCATCGGTGCAGGGGTATGATTTCACTTATGAACGTGGTGCTTTGGTCACCCGTTTCAATGAGCTCGGTGCCGCCCGGGCCGGTCTAAACGCGCGTTGGGGTGAACTGGAAGACGAAGCGCGCCGCGCGGGTGTGTCGCCGGGCTGGCTCAGGCCTTGAGGCGAATCCCAGCCCGCGATAGCGGGCGACAGCATAAAGCCTGGGGTGGAGCCTAGCGGAACCCCAGGTTGATGGTTCAAAGATCATGGCAGCCCGCGAAGCGAGCGACAGTTGCTGTGATTCCTTGGCGCTACCGCCCGCTAACGCGGGCTACGATCTTTCGGTTTGCACTTCCTGGGGTTCCGCTACGCTCCACCCCAGGCTTTACGCTATCGCCCGCAATCGCGGGCTAACTTGGATACACAACGGACGACAAATTCCAAGATTACTAATTCCTGGGAAACAAATATTGGTTT
>JANNJZ010000036.1:0-3052 GCA_031396065.1 Pyrinomonadaceae bacterium
TGAACAAACTCGAATACATTGACGAGTTAATGAACGAGCTGGCGGGCGCGAAACCACGAAACCGCACCCGCACCAAAGTAGAACCAATCTCCGAAATACGCACTACCCTGCGCGAGCATTACCTCCGCAAACGGGAAAAATATGATTTCGACTGGCCCGCAGTTTACGATCGCGATCTGCATCGTATCTTCTCAGACGATCCACGCCACAAAACCCGGCCGAGTGCGGCGAGTTTTCTTCGCACCGTGCGTCGAGAAGTGCGTCAAATTGTTGCGGAAGGGACTGGAGTCCATCAGTACACGATCGACCACGTGCTCGAGAATATGATTAACCGCTGCAAGGAACTAAAGCTTCGCGTCGCGACTCCAACCAGGGAAGCGCGACGGAGAGTAATGATCGTCTTGACCGTTCAGGTAATGAACGTACTGCATTCGGGTTATCATCGGATAGCGGTATGAACACTAAAGTGATGAGTAATGAGTGATGAGTGATCAGAACTGTCCCAACGTTAGTTGAATAGAATCAGTTGTTTGCAAAGATCGTCCAAATCGAGCTCGTCGTCCTGAAGAGAAAGTGCTTTTAGAATGGGCGTTTTCTCGAAAAGCGAGACGCTGACAATCTGTAAAATTCTGAAGAGACTGCCTTCGAGGGCCAACCGCTTTTTGACAATCGCAACGAGTACGTAAATCGAGATGGCGATCCATATTTGGGTCTTCAGGGCGTTCTCTGAAGTGCCGTAGAACTTTTTGATGCGTAGGTGTTGTTTGATCCATTTGAAGAACAACTCGACCTGCCAGCGACTGCGATAGAGTTGCGCGATGGTGAGTGGCGGCAGCGAGAAGTTGTTGGTTAAGAAAACCAGCTGCTTGTTCTTTTCGGTGTCGAAGTAGCGAATGCGACGCAACTGGTCGGGATAACCTTTGCGCGGATAGAAATTGTTGAGCGTAATAGTTTGATCGCAGATCAGGCCGGTGGTCTTGTCGACAGGTTGCGAATAGAGACGTTTGAAGTCGAAGTTCTTTTTGGCGCGGGTTACAAAGAAGGCCGAGGCCAGGTGTAATTTGTGCAGGCGTGCGAAGTCGAGATAGCCGCGGTCCATGACGTAAAAGGCCCCGGCTTCGAAGGCTAATTCGTCGAGAATGTTGATCTCGTGAACTTTGCCATGTGTAATGCTCACCACAGTTGGGATGTTGCCACGCAGGTCCAGCAGCGTGTTGAGTTTCACTGCGCCCTTTTTCTTGCGGAACTTGGCCCAGGGAAAAAGCGAGAGGCACAAGTCGATAGTGGTGGCATCGAGCGCGTAGACAGTCTGCTCCAAAGCCACGCCGAAACGGTCGCCCAGATAAAGTTCTCGGGCCTGGGTGATCAGCACTTGCGCAAAGTCGGCGTGGATGCGCCAGTCGCGTACCGAGTTGGCGTTGGCCAAAGTGTTGCGCGACACCCGACCGCGGATGCCCATGTGATAAAGCTTCGCTTGTTGAGAGCGCAGACAAGCTTCGATGTCGCGCAGGCTCTCGCGATAAGTTAGTTGGGCGAAGGCCATACAGAGAAACTGATCCCAACAGGAGAAGCTCTGCAGTTTGTAATCGCCCTGATAGCGCGCCACGCACTGGCGAAATTCTTGAGTGGGAAGGAACTCCGTTAGTTGTGAGAAGATCGATTTGCCAGCATTCATCAACTGTCTCCTGCCGCGCAAATCGCGGGAAAGACAGCAGCTTGGCTGAATCTGATTTCAAATCGATTTTATGCAACATCGGGCCTAACTCTATGGTTAACAACAACCTATACTTGAACGTACGAACAACGTTGGGACAGTTCTGATCACTCATCACTCATCACTCTATTGAAACCAAGGAGCGCCATGCACAAACTTAAACGGATTCTGACTGCTCTGATTCTGATCTCTAGTTGCTTTGTTTCAGTGAAAACGCAAAGCCTCGGGCCGGGAATCCGTCCTGAGCCACCTGAAGGCAAGGGCGTGGTCGCACTGCGCGCCGCACGTTTGCTGGACGGTACCGGGGCGCCGCCCATTCTTAACGCGATAATTATCGTCACTAACAACAAAATCTCGGCCGTGGGCGACGCGTCGTCCGTTCGTATTCCGTCCGCCGCGAAGGTCATAGATCTGGGCGACGTTACTTTGCTTCCTGGCTTCATCGACGCACACACACATCTCATTGGTCGCGTGCTGGGTGATCCCGAAGGCGACATGGCTCCGGTGAGGGATTACGAAGCGTTTGGCGCAATACTCGGCGTTAACCATGCGCGGGCAACCTTGATGGCTGGATTCACCACTGTGCGCAACGTCGGCGCTTCCGGACCTTTCAACGACATGGCTTTACGAAAAGCAATCAACGAGGGCTGGACGCTCGGACCACGACTGATAACCGCCGGCCACTCGCTGGGAATCACCGGAGGCCACTGCGACAACAACGGTTTTCGGCCGGGCCTGCTGGAGCGATCTATCGCCGATGGTATTGCCAACGGCCCAGACGAGATTCGCGCGGCGGTGCGGTACCAGGTCAAGTATGGCGCTGACGTGATCAAAACCTGCGCCACCGGCGGCGTGTTATCGGAAGGCGATGCGGTGGGCACTACTCAATACAGCTTCGAAGAAATGAAGGCACTTGTTGACGAGGCTGCCCACCATGAGCGCAAGGTGGCGGCGCATGCGCACGGCACCGAAGGAATCAAGATCGCCACCCGCGCAGGTGTGGCTTCAATCGAGCACGGATCGTTTCTTGATGAAGAGGGCGCTCGCATGATGGCCGAGCGCGGCACATTCATGGTGCCGACAATGATGGCGGGCGAGGCGGTGGAGCGAGCAGCCAAGAGCGGTGTATTAAAAGGACTCCGGGCGGAGAAGGCTCTGGTAGCGGCCGCGGCCATGCGCAAAGCGATCAAGATCGCGATCGCCAATAAAGTCTCGATTGCCTTGGGAACAGACGCCGGCGTGATTCCCCACGGCACCAACGCGCGCGAATTTGTGCTGATGGTCGAATGGGGCGGAATGAGCAACATGGACGCCCTCAAAGCCGGCACTATCAACGCC
>JANNJZ010000061.1:0-46798 GCA_031396065.1 Pyrinomonadaceae bacterium
CGCTACCACGCGCATATCAAGTCGTCCGAGGATGGTTCATTTACCCTGGTGGACGGCGCAATTATTAATGGCCAATTGCGTCGTAGCGCGAACAAGGTTTTCGTTAACGGAGGACCACATACCGAGGCGCAACTAAAGAATGGCGATCGCGTAACCATTGGCGCCAGCACTATACGTTTTGAACAGGCGGCGGAAGAACGCACTACCGAAGTGCGCTATGACGATAAGCCTCTGGGCCACACTCAGCTGCTGATCTCTGCCAACGATGTAATGTCGACGGTGTTGCATTCAAAGCAAAACGAGACGGTGGCCTCATCACCATCGCGAGATAAAGTTCTCGAAGCGCTGCAACGCAAGGCAAACATACTTACAGCACTTTACGAAATGAGCAAAACTTTAGGATCGGTGTTTGATCTTGACGCTATCTTTGCCAAAGCAACCGATATTATCTTTCGCTCCACGCCAGCCGATCGAGTAGTTGCGCTTCTCGCGGAGGGCACCGGCAATGAAAACCCTGAAGATGTAAAACTGAATCCCATCGCCATGCGCGCTCGAGATGAAAGTCTGAATAATCACGCTCGCAGACTAACCATTGGCCGCACCATTACCCGAAAGGTGATGAAGGATCGCGTAGCGTTGCTTTCTCAGGATGCGGCCTCAGACGAGGAGTTTGCCGGCGTCGATTCGATCGTATCGCAGGGGGTTCGATCGACAATCTGCGCTCCGCTCGTCGGCGAGTCGCGAGTTCATGGAGCTATTTATGCTGACCGGCTGGATCCTTTTGCTGCCTTCAAACCCGACGATCTTGAATTAATCAGTGCGGTCGCCGCCCAAACGGCAATCGCCGTAGAAAACGCCAGAGCGCATGAACGTCTGGCCCGAGAGGAAGTTGCGCGGGCAAATTACAGTCGCTTCCTGCCCGAATATGTGGTCAAGCAAATGCTCGAAAATCCCGAGTCGTTTAAGCTCGGCGGAGTTAACCAGACGATTACGGTGCTCTTCGCAGACATTCGCGGCTTCACCGCCATTTCCGAACATGCCCCTCCAGAAAAAATAGTCGGTCTGCTCAATATGTATTTCTCCGCCATGACTGACATTATCTTTGCTCATGGCGGGACATTGGATAAATACCTTGGCGATGGTTTGATGGCGCTCTTTGGCGCGCCCACAGGTACTCCCGAAGATGCCTCGAACGCGCTGAATGCGGCCGTAGCAATGCAGCGGAGAATCCTGAGTATTAACCTGGAACTGCGGGATGAGGGATTATCTGAAATTGGGGTTGGGATTGGATTGCATACGGGTGAGGCCACCGTAGGGTACATCGGCTCCGAACGCCGGTCCGAGTACACCGCAATCGGCGACACAGTGAACACTGCGTCGCGACTGGAATCAAACGCGCGCGGCGGGGTGATTCTGGTGAGCGATGCTACCGCCAAAGCTGCGCGCAGCCGTTACAAGCTCATGCCCCGTGATCCAATTATGGTGAAGAACCGCGAGCAACAGGTTGCGCTGTGGGAAGTGGATTGGCAGCGTGCCAGCGGTGCACTTTAACGCCTTGACCACCAAGACGGCAGAACGCCACGAGAAGTCATTAAGATAGTGTTCGCTTTACCCGGTCACCAATCCTCGACATCAGTTTAGTCGCCCTGGCGTTTCGGCGCTTGGCGGTTTAACCTGCCGGCCCTCTTATGCGCCTTACCCAACTCTTTAACCAGCAACTGACAATTGCCCGTGTCTATGGAATTCCGGTGCGCATAGACTATAGGTGGTTCGCCATTGTCGCACTCAGCGTCTGGCTGATTGCCAGAAATTTACAGAACCACGCTTTGCAGTTGGGCAACGTACAAATGCCACCGCTTCCCCCTGCGACTGCCTGGGTGCTGGGAGTTATCACCACTGCCGGCCTGTTTTTGTCGGTGTTTGGTCATGAACTATCGCACGCCTTAATGGCGCGCGCTGAGGGAATTGAAATCGACGAGATTGTTCTTCATCCGTTTGGCGGACTCGCTAGGCTTCGGACGGAACCCCAGAATCCCCGAGCCGAACTGCGCATCGCTGTTGCTGGCCCAGCAGCCAGCTTTTTATTCGCCTTGCTGGCTTTCGGTGGCACGCAGGTCGCGGCCTTCGGAGACTTTGCCGCAACATTCGTGGTCTTCTTTCTGATTGCCGCCGGAAATTTACTTCTCGCGCTCTTCAACCTGCTGCCTGGTTATCCACTGGATGGCGGCCGCGTCTTGCGGGCAATTCTCTGGCAGAAAAGCGGCAACATGAATGAAGCCACTCGGATGGCTGGCATCTGCGGAATGCTAATCGCCGGCATGCTTATTCTGTTTGGTCTTTACATACTGATTGCACCCAACTGGAGAGCTACCCAGCCTTACTTTATGGGCGGTTGGTCCATTCTGGTGGGATTGTTTCTCCTCGATACCGCTGCCAGGCTGGTTAAGGGTGCGCAAGGCGGCCGGCTGGTGAGTGTTGCCGATGCAATGTCGCAACCGATTGCAATTGAGCCGGGTCTGATGGTCAGTCGCCTAGTGGATGACGTTCTCCCCCTTCATCGGCAGACGAGTTTTCCCGTAGCTGTTAACGGTAAACTCTATGGAATTTTGTCTCTTGAGGATCTCAAATCACTGCCACGCGCAAGCTGGCCTAAAACGAGCGTCCAAAGCGTAATGCGCCCTATTGGTCCGCAGTTCTTTGTTGATCCTGCGACTACCCTGAACTCAGCCCAGGAGTTAATGAAGGAAAACGGAATCGGGTCACTCGCCGTAGTCAATGCTCAAGGTAAGCTGGTTGGTTTTCTGCAAAGAGGAAAAATAACCCGACGACCGAAGAGCAAAGCTCGTCCTCGCTAGTTCATTCTATCTGGTGGTTTATGGTGCGCGGGCAGCCTCCACCTTAAAGCCACAACTACACTCAATTGCCACCCTCTGATAAGTCGCCTTAGTCCTCAACTAATGATCCGTCAGCATTGAATCTGGTACTCCCTGTGCATTGACGCACGGCCGTTCCTTCAATCGAGTCAGGTCCACCATTGCCACAGTGGTATTTTTTCGCGATAATCCGAGCGGACCTTTAGCACATAACCGAAGGAAATTGCCGATGCTGGCAGTATTAGGGGCGCTCTTTGCCAATGGGTTAATCACCATCCTAAAGTTTGGGGCCGCTGTAATGACCGGCTCCAGCGGAATGATGGCTGAAGCTCTACATTCGTTTGCTGACACGACCAATCAGGTGTTTCTGCTGCTCGGATTGCGCTTCTATAAACGTCCGGCTTCGGAAAAGCATCCCTTTGGCTACGGTAAGGAACGTTTCTTCTGGTCGTTCATCGCTGCAATTTTCATCTTCGGGGTGGGCGCGACTTACGCGATTTACGAAGGCATCGCAAAGCTTTCGCATCCCCATCCGCCTGAGAATTTGGAATGGGCTTACTGGGTTCTCGGCATTTCCTTTGTACTGGAAGCCGGTTCGATCGCTTTGGCAATCTATCAGGAAGTAAAAGAGGCTCACCACGAGGGCCTAACGTTCTTTGCATACCTGCGCGAGTCGAAAGATCCTACGGCAAAGACCGTTATCTTTGAAGACTCTGCCGCGCTGCTTGGTATTGTTATTGCCGGCGTCGGAATTTACCTTACTGACCATCATACTGGGCCGGGCGGAGGAGCGTATTGGGATGGGGTAGCGTCGATCACCATAGGTTTGGTTTTGGCAGTGGTGGCGTTTGTGCTGGCGCGCTCATCACGCGGTTTGTTATTGGGCGAGGCTGCGAATCCAAAAAGCGTCCGCGCCATCATACGGGCCATTGAAAGTCATCCGAACGTCGTCAAAGTGGTTGAATTACTGACTATGCATTTGGCCCCAAAACAGATTCTGATCAACGCCCATGTTAATGTTCGTGACGATCTTGTGACTGGCGAGATTATCAAGACGGTCGAAGAGGTTGAAGAACTGATTAAGCGCGCGGAACCAAAAGTGGAAATGATTTTCCTGGAAACTGCTCGCCAAAGCGAGAGTGGCGATCAGGAGCGTGTGCCAGAACACGTTGGGTGACAGGTTTAGAGGATGGTTAGATTACCGTTTGGTGAAACTAAATTGCTGCTGCTAAATCGCAAATCGAAAATCCGGGATCTAAAAGCAAGAGATGTTATTACTACTGCCATACACGGAGTACCTGGGAAGGCTTAGTGAGCCGCGCAACATCGCGGATCTCATTCTTGTCTTCTTGCTTGTGTATGCAGTTTTGAAACTCGTTCGTGGAACTCGCGCCGCTCCCATGGCCGCAGCGATCGGGGCCTTCGCCCTCCTCTACTGGGTAGCAGTCAGACAGGATCTGGCAACCTTAGCATTTCTATTACGCGGCGCACTTCTCTACATCGGCGTCGCCATCATCGTGCTTTTCCAATCCGAGATTCGGCAGGCGCTAATTACGTTTGGCAACCGATTCCGTATGCCTTTTGCGCGCCGGCACCTGGGACAATTTGGCGAAGGTGTGTACGACGAAATAATCCTGGCTGCAACCACCCTGTCCTCCACCAAGACCGGCGCTTTGATCGTAATCGAACGCAACATCGGTCTCAAAAACATAATCGACGGCGGCGTGAAACTCGATGCCGAGCTTAGTTACGATCTGCTGGTCAGCATCTTTAACCCGGAGTCGCCGCTACATGACGGCGCTGTGGTGGTTCGCCGTCATCGGGTGGCCGCGGCTTCATGCTTCCTTCCCTTAACTCTGAATCCGCGCCTTTCCAGGGACTTGGGTACGCGCCATCGAGCGGCACTCGGCGTTACCGAAGACACCGACGCCGTCGCGGTAGTGGTGTCGGAGGAGTCTGGCTTAATTTCCATCGTTCAGCGTGGGGAAATAAAGCGAGGTTTAGACGCGCCTAAACTTCGGGCCGCAATCTCTCAGGCGCTCGAGGTCTCGCCCAAGCGGGAAAAAGTGAAGTCCCCAGAGAAGCAAGCCGACTCAGACGCGGACGCTGAAGAGGTGCCCTCAATTTGAGCTTAGGTATTTGAGACTTAGTTTTGCAAACAGAGAGACTTAGTAATGCCTTTTCAAGACGTCGACGATGAAGCAACGACCCCGATTCAGCGCCCGCCAAGCTTGATCGAGCGGTGGGCACGAAAGATAGTGCTCGAAGACTGGAGTCTGAAGTTGCTGGCCGTAGCAATAACCGGGGTACTCTGGCTGGCGGTCACAGGTCAGAATGAGCCAAAGACGTTACGGATCCCGGGAGTTCAGCTCAGTTTTTTAAAGCAAAGAGGGGTTGAGATTAGCAATGAACCGCCAGGGACCGTTGAGGTGATTCTCACCGGGAGCCCAGACAAACTCAAAGAAATCGGATCGGCTGGACTAGTGGCAAACGTCGATATCAGCGACCAGAAGCCAGGTGAACGAGTTGTTCGTTTGTCGAATCATAGCGTCAGAATGGACCTGCCACTCGGAGTAAAGATTCAGGGCTTTCAACCAAGCACGATTCCTATTCGGCTTGAGCCCAGTCTGGAATCGGCAATTGACGTGGAGATTAAGTTTGAAGGCAAGGTGCCCGAAGGCTATGAGATAACTGGTTTCAGCACGAACCCTGCAAAGATTAGGGTGAGCGGTCCATCAGATCGCATAAAAGCCCTGAGCAAAGCGATGACCGAAACTGTGTCACTTGACGGAAAAACGGAAGGGTTTAGCCTCTCGAATGTTGCGATAAATATTCCTGACACGAAACTCGATGTCCTCGACTCAACTGTAAATGTTCGTGTGGAAATAGCTGAGAAGAAGCGAGCCGACGCGCATATTAGATTCGCGACCGGCGACGCATCTCTGTACCTGGCCCGGATTATCGCGCTTTCAGAATGGCTGTAGATCTGTCCAACCACTCTCCAATTCCAATGACGAAACTTTTTGGCACCGATGGTATGCGAGGCGAAGCAGGAATCTTTCCGCTGGATGCCCCGACAGTAGAAACGGTGGGCGCTTCTCTGGCGACCCACCTCAAAAACAAGCTCGGACGGGCGCCATTGATTGTGATTGGTAGAGACACGCGAGAATCTGGTGGGTGGTTGGAGCAAGCATTAGCGTCAGGTGCGGCCAAGGCGGGTGCCAAGTGGAAATCTGCCGGCGTAATAACGACGCCCGGAGTTGCCTTCCTCGCCAGAACCCTCCCTGCCGATGCGGGGATAGTGATTAGTGCCTCTCACAACGCTTCTTCCGATAATGGCCTCAAGATATTTGCACCCTCAGGACGTAAGCTGGACGAGGAAACCGAACGTAGAATTGAAGCCGATATCTTCGCGGAAATAGACCGCCGCACCTCAAATACTGCGAACCTTGCGTCCCCAATTGCCACCGGTGCTCTGTCGGATTCGATTGGTAAGGGTGGAGCCGATCTGAGGGTTCGTTACGTCGACTTCCTGGTTAACGAGATAGGACGCGGCATGGACCTCAACGGGATCAAACTAGTTCTCGATTGTGCAAACGGGGCAGCGTCAGGTTTTGGGTCAGAGGTCTTTGAGCGTCTTGGGGCAAGCGTCAAGACAATCAACAACCATCCTGATGGGCACAACATTAACCTCGGTTGCGGTTCACTTCACATCCAAGGCCTACAGGTTGAGGTGCTCAATGAAAATGCCGATCTTGGGGTCGCTTTCGATGGCGATGCGGATCGCTCCTTGTTTGTTGACGCAAAAGGACAATTGATCAACGGTGATGCCAGCTTGTGGATTCTCGCAAGGTATATGTACGCGCGCCATCAATTGCTACACAACACCGTTGTGGCAACAGTAATGAGCAACATCGGACTGGAGCTTGCTCTCAAGTCTGAGGGTTTGCTCCTGGTGCGAACAGACGTCGGCGATAAATATGTTTTGGAGGAACTAGTCCGATCGGGAGCCAGTTTGGGAGGCGAGCAGTCCGGTCACATTATCTTTCCAAATTTAAGCCTCGCCGGCGATGGACTGATTACGACCCTCAGCGTTCTACGCGCAATGACCGAAGAAAGGAAAGCCCTACACGAATTAACCGAAGGGTTTCAGTCCTTTCCGCAAATACTTATCAACGTGGCGGTCAAGGTGAAGCAGCCCTTTGCAGAAGTTGCTGCGATCCAAAAAGCTGCGAAAGCAATTGAAGCTGAGCTCGGTTCACACGGCAGACTGTTACTGCGTTACTCCGGTACCGAGCCACTGGCTCGAGTAATGATTGAGGGCGAAAACCAGGCTGAAATCGAAAAGCATGCGAGCGAGTTAGCCAGCGCGATTCAGACGAGTCTGGGAGTCTAAAAGATGGTTTAGGTATGGAGGTTTTACGTCGAAGTTTTGAAACAATTACATCGTCCGTCGCCCTATGATCGTTAGGAATTTTTGCTCTCAATAACCTTCTTCACGAGATCGATAGGAAATCAAAGAACTTGATGTTCTCGGAACAAAACTCTCTTGCGGGGCATGAGTCTTGCGAGGTATATTGTGGGGCAAGAAGAGACGGTTGGTGAATCCTCCGTCTCAAGTGGTTGCTGGGGTGAGGACAGTGACCACAAATATGAATGGGCGCGACGTACTCCCACGTTTGTCGCGCCCATTCGCTTTTTCCGCAGTATTTTTCCAATCCAAACCAACTCGATAATTTGGCCGCATGGTAGAATGCGCGCTTCCTGGTCCTGCGCTGAAACCTAGGAGTATCCCCGCTGGCCCATGTTGCCTGATTGAGAGGAGTTGGCATTGTCGCGGCTTCAAGTTCGTACAAAATTGCGAGAGCATCAGTATGAGATACGAATTGGCCGCGGAATTCTGTCCGAGGCAGGAAAAATTGCTAGAGAGTGTTTCGGCTTTCCAGCACAGCGCATTGCTCTAATCTCTAATCCCAAGGTTTTCTCTCTCTACGGCTTAGGGGTGTGCAAGAGCCTTGAAGATGGCGGGTTCTCCGTTTCTCAATTCTTAATTGGCGATGGTGAACGCAATAAATCGATCCGCACAACCGAAAGAGCACTCCGATTCCTTAATGATAGCCGCATCGAGCGGAACGATGGAGTCGTCGCATTGGGTGGAGGCGTCGTAGGCGATCTCGCTGGGTTCGCCGCGGCCATTTACTTACGCGGCGTGCCTTTTATTCAAATCCCGACTACGTTACTTGCCCAAATCGATTCATCAGTTGGGGGAAAGACAGGGGTCAACCTTCCGGCGGGAAAGAATCTTGTTGGCTGTTTTCATCAACCGAGCGCCGTCCTCCTGGACGTCGAGACAATTAGAACGTTGCCGTCTCGCGAGCTTGTAGCCGGTTGGTGCGAGACAATTAAGCAGGGCGCTGTGGGCAGTCGGAAACTCTTCAAACAGACAACTGACTTCCTGCGCTCTCTTGATGCAAATGGAGTTTTGATTTCTTCGCGATTGGAAGACCTCATTGCGTCACATTGCTCGTTCAAGGCGTCAGTTGTGGCAGCGGATGAGCGCGAAGATATTGCACGTCGTGATCGTCGTTCGCGGCGGATTCTTAACTTCGGTCACACCATTGGCCACGCCCTCGAAACCGTTACCAAATACCGGCGGTTTCGCCACGGCGAGGCAGTCGGCCATGGCATTATGGTCGCCGGACAACTGTCAAAGAATCTAGGTCTGTTACAACAATCGGAGTTAGAATTGCTCAGCGAGGGAGTAAGACTGTGCGGGCCCCTCCCCTCGGCCAGCGATTTGGACATTAACGCGATTACTAAAGCGTTAGTCCTCGACAAAAAGAGTGCCGGTGGCCACGTGCAGTGGGTCCTCCTCGAAAGCATCGGGCGAGCTCAAATCGTCGATGGAAAAGAAATTAGTCCGCAGGTCGTGCGACAGTCAATCCACAGTGCCTTGGGAAAACCGGGCGTTACAAAGTAGAGATTTAGAATGAACACAATTGCAAGAACGGCCGAGCGCGGAAGCGCGCGCCTCAAGTTCCTGATGGTGATAGCAGTTATTGGCATTGTCGCTTACACCGGCTATGTTTATGTCCCTGTCGCCTATGACGCATATCTGCTCAAGGACGTAATGCAACACAACGTCGACGTTGCAGTCACGCAGGGATATCCTGCCTCTTGGGTTAAAGATCAGCTCACTAAAGCGGGAAAGGAATATGGCGTGCCTGCCGCTGCCGTTATCGAGCCTATCCAGCGCGAAAACCGCATGGAGGTAAGGGTTCACTTTGTACGTCCGATTGAATTCCCAGGATTTACGTATCAGTACAACTTTGATCACACAGCCCGAAGCACCGCGTTTCTAACTTTCAAGTAGTTCAACCCAAATAAAACAGACGAAAAGGGCGTGGAAGATTCAATCTTTCACGCCCTTGTCTTTTAGAAAATTTGTGTAGCTACAGCTGGGTATTGTCGAGAAAAGCTTTGAGCTTTCGCGAACGCGAAGGGTGCCGGAGTTTGCGAAGCGCTTTCGCCTCGATTTGACGAATCCGCTCGCGAGTGACTGCAAAATGCTGGCCCACTTCCTCCAACGTATGCTCCGACCCAGTTGCACCAAGCCCGAAGCGCATCTTGATGACCTTTTCCTCGCGTGGCGTCAGCGTGGCCAAAACCTCATCAGTGATCTCGCGCAGGTTGGAAGCCACCACGGCATCCGCGGGATTCAAAATAGACTTGTCCTCGATAAAGTCTCCTAAATGTGAGTCTTCCTCTTCGCCGATTGGCGTTTCAAGGGAGATTGGTTCCTGGGCAATCTTCAAAACCTTACGAACCTTTGAAACCGGGATGTCCATCTTGCGAGCGATCTCTTCGCTGGTCGGCTCGTGGCCCAACTCCTGCACCAACGAGCGTGAAGTTCGAATCAGTTTATTGATTGTCTCAATCATGTGGACTGGAATGCGGATGGTGCGCGCCTGGTCTGCGATCGCCCGGGTGATCGCCTGGCGAATCCACCACGTCGCATAAGTGGAAAACTTATAGCCCCGCCTCCATTCAAACTTGTCAACGGCCTTCATGAGACCAATATTGCCTTCCTGGATTAGGTCCAGAAACTGGAGACCTCGATTCGTATACTTCTTGGCAATTGACACCACCAGACGCAAGTTTGCCTCGACTAACTCACGCTTAGCCTGCCCGGTCTGCTGCTCACCAATTACGATTGCTTGTAACGATCGCTTGATTTCGACGGGATTGATGTAGTGGTCAACTTCGATCTGCTGCAAACGTTTCTTCGCTGCTAACACCCGACGCTTGCATTCCTTCTGGTCCTCGATCTTGATGCGTTTCCGATTTAGCTTTTCAGTAAAACTGTCTATTTCGCGTTCAGCATCACGAACCTCCTTTTGCACTGAACGAATCGAGCCAATCAAACGTTGACGCGCCCGCTCGGTGATATTGAGCCGCCCAATTTCCTGGGCGATTTCCAATCGGAGCCGAGCCACTTTCCGGCGCAAGCGCATTACCTTCTTGCTCTTTTTGCCGCGCATAGCTTTCTGCTCTACGCGGAGTTTCTCCCATTCCTTGAGGCCTTGCTTGAAGATTTTCTGAATATTCTGAATTCCTTCAACAGTCCAGGTCCTATACTCCTCGGCCTTGTCCGAATCTTCATCACCAGTTAGTTCAGCCTGTTCTGAAAAAATGACAATCTCGCGAATATTAGCGGTGCCGGCCTCCAGTTCTTCGCCAACCTTCAGAACTTCCCTAACCGAAATCGGCGAACGTGCAATGGCCTTCTGTGTCTTGAGCTGTCCACGCTCGATTCTCTTTGCGATCGCCACCTCGCCTTCCCGGGTTAGCAGCGGGACGACTCCCATCTCGCGCAGGTAGAGGCGCACCGGATCATTGGTTTTTTCCAAAGCGCCGGCTGAAAGGTTAAGTTCGACATCTTCGTCAGTGGCTTCCTCATCATCAACCGCGATCGTGGCGGCCTGCTCCAGCAGTCTTTCGTCAGAATCGGCGACCGGGATGTTTGAGCCTTCTAGTTTTTGGAGAACATCTTCGATATCGTCGGGAGAAACGACACTGTCAGGCAACTCGCGGTTGAGATCGTCAAACGTGAGGTATTTCTTGTCGCCGCCCAACTCGAGCAGACGCTCCATTACCTCGTCTCGATCTTTATCTTCGATACTCAACTAATCTCTTCCCTTAGGTAAACTTCAGACTCAGAACGCGGGTTGTGAGAAAAATCCAACTTCCCGGAGCCGGATACATTAATAGCTTCGGGAGAATGAGTCCAGTCGGGGTGATGGAAACTCGGAACGCAGGGATTAACGTCCAATCTGCATTGCTTCTGCTTTTGGCAATAGTCCGTCCCTGCGCCGGATCAATTCCAAGTGTTCAATGGAAAGTCTATCGCAATTTTCTACTTCTCCGTTGCGCTCGGCGGCAGCGATCTCCGATCTCAGGTCGCTGATGCGGCGGTCTACATTCATCAATCTCAAGGCGTCAATACACCTTTGAGCATCCAACTGCCGGACTTCTAGTTGCATGCTCTCACCCACTTCAGCCTCGCCCATTAGAAGACTCGGCAAAAGCTCCGAAATGGGATCTCCTTCGGTTTTTTTGCTCAGAAAATCGAAGTCGATGACAGCGCCTTCCCGTTGCCCTTCCACCAGGGCGCGAAAAACTGGAGCCGTAGGCAGGTCGTCGTAATCTCGAGCTTCGAGTTTAGGCAAAACAATCCTTCGCAGTTCTTCATCGTCCAACAACATTTCCAAAAGCGTCTGCTCCGCCACAGTGGGTTTCACTTGTGCCCGCTTCTTTGGTTCTTCTCCTACTCGCGCACGTTCACTAATTCCGGCCCTGATTGAATGCCAAAGCTCCCGTTTGACGGTGACATCGCTGATTCGCAGCGAGTCCATCGCGATGTCGAAGTATTCGCGTTTTTGAATTCGACTGCGAACCGCCCGAATGTAGGGAAGCACATCATCAATCGCTGCCTCCTTGTCGGCAGGATTGCTCAGTTTGCGATCGCGCACGGCCTGATCGATTACAAACTGTATATGGGGTTGCGCCTCACCACGACGTCGATGGTATTCGCTGACACCGGACTTTTTTAGGAACTCATCCGGATCAGCGCCATCTGGAAGCACGAGAATTTTGACTTCGAGATCTTCAGCCAACAGTATTTCAATTGACTTCTTGGCGGCCTGCACCCCCGCCTGGTCGCCATCGTAATTGACGACTACTTTGCGGGCAAAGCGGGCCAGGAGTTTCACTTGATCAGGGGTCAACGCGGTTCCCAAGCTGGCGGCGACATTCCGAATTCCAAACTGGTAAGGAACAATTAGATCCAAAAATCCTTCTACTAAGATAGCGAACCCGTTGCGCCGAATTTCATCGCGAGTAAGGTTAAGGCCAAATAGGTTTCGCCCTTTTATGTAAGCGGCGGTCTCGGGTGAGTTGATATATTTCGCGTCCTCATTCTTTAGAGTCCGCCCCCCAAATGCGATCGGTTTTCCCTGGATGTCCATCACGGGGAAAATCAGACGGCCTCGGAATCGATCGTAAGATCGACCCTCTTCCTTTCTCGCAACCAGCCCGCTCCGATCAATCTGTTCCTGGCTTGCTCCCTTTTGTCGCAGGTGACTCGACAGCGCGTCCCAGCTATCGGGCGCGTATCCCAGCCGAAATGTCTTGCGCGTTTCTTCAGTTATCTCCCGGGACTGAAGGTAGTCTCGGGCAATCCGACCTTCCGGGCTCGACTCGAGCTGTTGCTCCCACCACTCAAGGGCCCACTTATTCAACTCAATCACTTCTTCGGACTCCAGTCGCCTGGCCTGGAAGCGACTGTCGTCAACCATTATCGGAAGGGGAACGCCTGACTTCTCCGCCACGAGCTTGATGGCTTCCGGAAACGAGACGCGTTCCATTTCCATGACAAAGTTGAAAACCGACCCGCCCTTGTGACAACCGAAGCAATAAAAGATTTCCTTGACTGGACTAACTGAAAATGAAGGTGTCTTTTCCTTGTGAAAGGGACAACAGGCCATCCAGTTCGTGCCCTTCTTCTTGAGCTGCACGTAGTCCTGAACCACGCGCACAATGTCAGCCTGGCGCTTGAGGTCATCGATGAATGTTTGTGGGTAGCGCATCTCGATGTCGCCTACTGATTCAACTCAACCAGAGTTGCTCCGGAGCCGCCTTGATCCTGGGGCGCGACAACCGCGCGGGCAACATGAGGATGCCCCTTCAACATGTCTGAAATCGCGCGCCGCAAAGCGCCAGTGCCGTGGCCGTGAATGATGCGCACCTGGGCCAGGCCGGCCATCGAAGCCTCATCGAGAAACTTGTCGACGGCATCAACCGCCTCGTCTGTAGTTTGCCCGATCACGTTCAGTTCGGATCGGCCATTCCTGCCTTCACTTTTCAAGCGAACTTCGGTATCGCGCGCATCGCGTAGACGTGCATACTTATTAGTTTTGGACTTTGCCGGAGTTACGACTTCAACCAGTTCGAGATTCTCGAGCTTCTCTCTCAACCGCAGAGATTTCACGCGAATCTCAGCTTCGCCATCCTTCAAACTGTCCACGATCCCGATTGATCCAAAAGAGCGGAGCTTAACTCTGTCACCCACTACAATTTCTCTAGTTGACCCGAAAACGTAGCTTAAGTCCTCTGATCCGCCAGTCTCGCTGACATCTTTGTCCGAGTCCTTCGGCAAAACCTGCCCGTCGCGCATAACCCGAACGCCACGCGCGCTAGCGCTCGCCGCCACGGTGATGTTTTCCCTCTTGCTTCCCGCGGTGGTGGCGCGTTGTGCTTCACGTTTCAGCTCAGCCACTCGGCGTTGCGACTCGCGCTCGACTTTTAGACGCTCGGACTTATCCTGAATGGTCGCTGCTAGTTCCCGCGAACGCTTCTCAAATTCGTTAACAGTCTTCTCGAGCGCTCGTTCAAACGCGGTCTGCCGGGCGAGCTCTTTCTTTTCTGCTTGCGTGTTGAGCGACGCGAATTTCTCCGCCACCGCGACGCGCTCTTCTTCAAGCGCCTTCCTTAAAGCTTCCGCTTCTTCCGCCTCTCGTTTGATCCGGCGCAGATACTCCGTAGCCTGACGCGAAGAACCCTTCACTGACTCGAGGGCGACATCGATCACGTTATCAGGAATCCCAAACCGCCTCGCAATCTCAAGTCCAGATGAGGAACCGGCAACGCCAACTACGAGCCGGTAGGTTGGTCGCAGGGTCTTTTCATCAAACTCCACACTGGCATTGAGCACGCCGTCTTCATTACCCGCGTACATCTTCAAGCCACTGTAATGCGTGGTAGCCATGACATGCGCACCGCAGGCTCTGCGGAAGTGGTCCACGACCGCAACGCCCAGGGCCGAGCCTTCTTCAGGATCGGTTCCAGTTCCCACCTCATCGAGCAAAACCAGCGCTGGCGCTTCGCAGATTTCAATCATCGTGGCGATGTTGCCGACGTGCGAGGTGAAGGTGGAGAGGTTGGCGGCCAGAGATTGATGATCACCGATGTCGGCAAGCACGGAAGCATAGAATGGAATCCTTGCAGACCGAGCGGGAACCGGCACACCGGAGAGGGCCATCAGTGCCAATAGCCCGGCGGTCTTAAGAACTACGGTCTTACCCCCGGCGTTGGCGCCGGAGATGACCATCGTATCGTTGATGTCGTCGAGTGAAAATGAAACTGGGACTACCGAACCACCAGGCGCGCGCAGATTTTCCTCCAGCAGTGGATGCCGAGCTTCGACTAACTCAAGCTGGTTACCATTAGCGGCTTTGCCGCTCGTATGAGCGGAAGGGCCCGGTTTTTCCGACGCGACACTCCCCCCAACATCGACGACGCTGCGCGTCGCCGCCGCAGGCAGGATGCCTGCGCTCCCAGCAAAGCTCCCCGCAATCTCCGGAATGACGCAGTTAAACTTCTGATGAAATGCGGCCTTGGCGTTTACGAAATCCAACTCGGCAACTACGTCCGCGGCCATTTCAATAGCTGGTAACTGCGCTCGCAATTCTTCAGTCAAGCCAAAAAGTATTTTGAAGATTTCGCGCAACTCGGCTTCGTGCAGGGCCTGCAATTCATTGTTGGCGTCAATTGTCTCAAGCGGCTCAACGAAAGCCGTAGCTCCCGATGACGAGTAGCCATGCGCTACGCCGCTAACGCGGGCGCGGTGGTCTGATTTGACCGGGATGACAAATCGGTCGTTGCGGATTGTTACCAATTCATCCTGGATCGCCTCGCCCGATTTGCGCATCACGCTCTCAAGCGTGCGAGTGATGCGGGAGCGCAACCCGACAATCTCGTGACGGATTCGCGCCAGCTCCGGACTGGCGCGGTCATCAAGCTCACCAGTCGGCAGAATCTTGTTTGCGATCCGAGCGCTCAGACGGCTCAGCTCAGTTGGCAGGCCTCCGACAAGGTTCCACAACACGGGCGACGCGTCACGCTCGGCCAGGACCGACGCGCGCGCAGCCATTGCCTGTTCGGATAGGAGTTTGAGCTCCAGAATCGCCGTGATCTCTAGCGTGGAACCCGCCACTCGCAAGAGTGCAATTTTGTCGGACGGATCGCCCAGCTCACTGAATCTCCAGGCCACACCTCTTTTTCGCAAGTCTACGCACTCGGCCACCGCCATTAGTTCCCGCTTCAGGTTAGCGAGATCTCCAATCGGCGCCAGCGCGTCCACGCGGGCCTCCCCCATGGGCGTCTGAGCGCCTCGTCGAATCAGCGCTCGAAGCTCGTCATATTCAAGGATTTTAAAGGCCTGGTCGTGCATTGCAGACAGTTTCAAAGTGATAGCACCCATCGGAAGCGGATCGCGCTCCCTGAAGACTCTCTAATTGTTTGTTCGACTTCGATTCTAACATTCAGGCAGGATTTTCACATTCGCTGGCAAGGAAAAGCAGACGGGGAGCGGTGCACTGAGCCTAATTCCAAACACCAGTCGACAAATCAAAAGCGACGGCGTCGACGCTCACGGCCCTGGATCGCACTCGGGAAGAGTTCTTTCACGTTAAGGATCGTTATCTCCGCACCTTTATGGTTGATTACTCCTGAAACAAGCGACTCGCTGCTTTTCTTCGCTCCATCGAGGATCACTTCATCAATCTCGATGGTTTCGGCCAGGTCAGCCACGGCCAGCGCAAGTTGCTCATCTCCTCGCAATGCAAGGATATTTTGGTGGGCTTGGTAGTTTGAATCTGCGCTACCGTCCAATAACAACGCGAGGTTCAGGACTGTTAACATCCGGCCCTGGATACTGACAACGCCTAATACGGTTGGGGGAGCTTGCGGTAAAGGGGTGGGCTCGCGCCATGGAGCAACCGTCGCAATCTCATTTTCGACGATACCGCACAGGAAAGAGGCCGTTCTAAAGAGTTGCACCGAGCGCGCAGGAGTTACAGCCTGAGCTCGTTCGGAAAAATATTGATCCTGAATCTGTTCGTTGTTCATGCGCAAATCACACTGGAAAGGAATCAGTGACCATTCTAGCCTACTCAACTCTTCAGCTGCCAGAACGTCATCTGGGACGCTGCCGAAAAACCAAGAATGATCCACGAAAGCTCGCGAAATGATGAGACAGCAGTGGCCCTTCGTGCTGCTTCGTCGCCTTGGTGGATCGTTCGGCCTTCAAACGAATTCCCCAGGTCGGCGCCAGCCAGGGACAAAAAAGGGCGAGCCAGGGAGCCCGCCCGTTTTTTGCCTGAGCTCTGACAGTTTCTATTTGCAGTTCTGCAAACGCAACGCGTGGTGCATGCCGCTGGTGACCGCCATGTCGTTATACTTACCGCCCCCCATGTAGTCCTGCTCGTAAGAGAAACCGACTACGAGGCACTGCTGAACACCCGGCCGTCGGAACATGATGTAGCCGCCGTTATACCTTCCTTTGGGAATGCTGCCGTTAACCGAATCAACTTGCCAGTCACTGTACTTGACGTTGATCTTTACGATCGTGCCTTTCGGATCCCACTTGGCAAAGAATCCACGCGCCTTGGCTTCGATCATCGGGTTGTGATAGGTCCAGGGATAAGTCCACGAACCCGCGTTTTTCTTCGCTTCATCGAGCAAACCTTTTAGCGCTGCATCATGCTGCGCAAAGGCAGACTCGTCGGGCATGGTGACCCCGATCAGGGCAAACTCATCCTTATACCTATCCAGGAGTACGGCACGCTCGGCCGCGGGATCGTCAAAGCGGCGACCCAGGATAAATCCGTCGGCAAGCTTCGGGTCTGCTTTGACCTTCGCCAGAGACTCCTCCAGCCCTGCGACAACTCCGCGTAAGTTCACGGCAAATTTCGTGGTTACGCAACTCTTAACTATTTCTTGCCGGTTCTCCGCAGCACGCCGCCAATCGCCGACCATCTGCTCATCATCATTAGCCCAACTGGGATTCTCAATGTTCGGATACTTCTGACGCACTATCTCGGCAAAGGCTGCGCCATCATCCAAAGCCACCTTGAGCTGGGGCGCCTCGGTGCCGCAGCCCTTAGGGTTACCCTTGGCTGCGTCCGCAGCCATGTTTTTGAGCAGGTATATCCCCTTGCCGCTTCCCTTGGGGCCGGTCTTCATCCTCTCTCGATCAAACAGGTTCAGGTCTCTCGTGAAATTGTTGACTTCCTCGCGCGTCGCACCTGACTCGCCTCGACCGACCGAGGTCGCGCCGATCGGATTCTTATTTCCGGTGGAATTGGTCGTTGGCGGCGGCTTTACGGGAGCAGGCTTTTTGTTAATAGGGAGCTTGATGCTGATCTGGGCTGACGCGCTGATCGCCAGTATTGCCGCAATGAAACACAATGCGACGATCCGGCTGGTAATCGCCTTTCGATCTCTCAGTATTGCTGAAATGCTAGCCATGTCGAACCTCCTAATATGCTTGAACTTTCAACTCTCAATTCCTCATGTCTGAAACGCAGCTGCTCTAGCGCTGATGATTGCATCTCGTTCTGGCACCCCGCCCAGGTAATCCTGTTCGCAAGGAAAACTGGCGACGATGTTAGGTTTATCTCGACGCTCACTTGCATGTTTGCAAACGTAGTGAATGCGACATGCCGCTGGTGATCGCCTGAGCGTTGAATCGTCCGCCTCCGATGTAGTTCTGTTCGTATGAAAAGTTGTTGACGAGGCAGTTCTGAACGCCAGGCATTCGGAACATCACATAACCTCGCTTGTATCGTCCGGAAGGCACCCCGCTACTGTGATGGTTGACCTGCCACTCACCGTGCAGCATGCCGATCTTCACCACTGTTGCTTTGGGATCTGCATCCTTCAACCAGCCGCGCGCTTTGGCTTCAATCATCGGGTCACGTTCGGTTGGAGGAAACACCCACTTCCCGACGTTTTGGTTAGCGAGTGCGATTAGTCGCTCATGCGCCGCGTCGTAGTCCGCAAAGACTGAATCATCCGGCATCGTTAGCCCAACCTCGGCATAGTTTTCTTTCCACCGTTCCATCAGTGCAGCATGACGCGCCGCCTTATCGAAAGAGTCGCGCCCCAGCACGTAGCCTTCGCGCTTTTCGAATTCAGCAACAGCGGAATTAATGCCGGCGATTTCTGTTTGTAAACGCGCATCCATTAACCCGTTCACACACTTCTTCACGATCGCTTCGCGATTCTCGGCAAACCTGCGAAAGTCGCCAACCCAGGATTCATGGGAGTTCGGGTGCGTTGCCCCACTCGGATTCTCGATCCCGGGATACTTCTGCTTGACGATTTCGTGAAAAGCGGCGCCTTCCGTTAGCGCTCTACGAAGCGACTTAACTTCTCCGCACCCTGACCTAATGCTGTCGGTGCTCTTTGACCACCACTTGAGGGAATTCATTCCCTCGCGATACGGCGACATGTCTTTGAGAAATTCGTCCACCTGCTCACGGGTGGCGCCGGTTTCTACATTGGTGATGCTGGTGGAGTTTCCGGTTCGAGTGCTGCCCGTTCGACTGCCATTCGTCGTCGGCGTTCGGTTGGTGTTCGGGTTGGGCGACGTGGTGGTCGGATTCGGCGGCGGCGGATTCTTTGGTTCCGTCTTATTGGGAATCGGAACTTTGATATTACCGATCCTGATCTGACCTGTGACGCCGACTGCGAAAATACCGGCGAGCAAGCTCATTCCGAGGATTCTGGCCAGGCATTTCCATAGCGAGGCTGCTCTTGCTGAAGAGTATTTGTTCATTTCAAAACTCCAATTCGGAAACAAGTTCAAAATCACTAGGCTCGGGAATACTTCCCCCCGGGTTGGATATGGGCACAACGCCTAACTCCCGCCTCCCAGCCTTTCCTATAGGTTAAGCGGCGGGTGAGCGGCTGTTTCAGCGCTAGTTAATGAGGTAGAAGTCACCCTGTCTTGCTGTCCGGGTCTTGCCGTCAGCTAACTTCACTTCTACAGTTCCGCCGTTCACGCTGGTTACCTGCCCATACACAAAAGCAGACGTCTCGCGTTCAGGCTTAACCGCCAGAAAGTCGTTGACAGCCGGCGTCGTATTTGGCGCGGGAAAAGGCATGCCTTCTTCCAGAACCCGTTGTTTCACCTGCTCATCAGATACTTCGAGACTCGACATTTGGAGCCTCTATGACCTATTTCGTTGGCGTATGGTCATGGACGCTAAAACATTTCAAGTTTTTTTTGGTGGGCGTTTCTGAGGAATGAAGGGCGTAATAGTAGCTTAGCATTTCGAGCCTGGCCCAAGAGCCGAGGTCCCAGCGTCAAAGGAGCGAAATGTAAAAGCCTGGGGCATCGCCCCAGGTGAGACCTCATAAAAGGTCGAAGCGCTGAAGGCGCGAAATGGAAGTGCGGCCAAAAATTTTAAAGACTATGCATGTGTCAGCTATCATTTCGCGCTTTCAGCGCTATGAATCGGTATTGATCCTAACCTGGGCCGGTGGCCCAGGCTTTTACATTTCGCGCCTTTGGCGCTGAGACCCGTTGAAGATCTTCTTACAACATCTACTTTTGTAGCGCCCGGAAATAATAACTTCCGATGGGTTCAGTCTTACCATCGAGCTGGCGGCTTAGTCTGATCTGGTAATCGCCCACTTTCAGCAGTTGCGCAGGAATTTCAAAAACCACTCGCGGTTCTGACTTGTCTTTGGAAATCCGCAGGCGTGCGCGCATCAATATCGATTCCCCCTCAGCCGATAACAACTGAGCGCGATAGACTCCCTGCCCATCTGCTTCAGGCACTAACACCAAACGCACGATATCGCGTTTGCCTTTGGGAACAACCACGCGGGCAAGATCTCCGCTGCCCCGCAAGCTTCCCGGGAAGAGTGTAAATGTCGCAAGTGTCGCCGGCGTTTGTGGTTCTGCCGGCGTTGGCGATGTTGCCGCTTTTTTGTCAGGGGAAGCTTGTGGGCTGGGTGCAGGTTGAATAGGTGTACTCTGATTGACAGAGTTTTCGTTCGGCTCGAGTGTAGGTGCAGCTTCATGAAGGGCAGTCAGCGATTCTGCTTTGCGCACCTGTCGAACAGTAAACCACGCTGCGCCGGCAATAAGAATCAAGATCGCCAACGATCCCGCGGTTGCAAACACTGGACTACCCCTAAAACTGAACAGAGCTAAAAGATTTTGGAGCCACGATCCTGCTTCGTCTCGAATGGCTGCAGCATTAGCCGCCGCTGGCTCATGCAACGCGCGGGAAACGCTCAGATCGGCTCGCCGGCCTTCAGTGACCAGGAATTTCTTCTCGAAAAACTCTCGCTCCACCATGCTGAGCCGGTCCGCTGCGTAATCGTCTGACAATTCAAGCTCAGCCAGACGGGCGCGCTGGGCCAGATCATCATCCGCCAGCAAACACGCTTCAAACTTGACCCTCGCCGCTTCATTGAGCTGACAGAGCAGGTAGAGTCTTACTTGGTCGTCAGTGAACGACGACGACTCGTCTGATCCGATTTCTTCTGGTTTTGACATCAGCACACCTTTTCCTACACGCGAATGGTGTTAGCGCGCGTTTCATTTCAGAAATTGTTCTTACTAGCCAAACATCTCTCAATGCATTTCTGCAGGCTCTCCCTAATCCTCAGGGCCCGAAGACGCAGCGTGTTGATGCTTATCCCCATCTGACCAGCAAGCCGTTTGCGCAAGTCGATCTTCGCCTGCTTGTCTTCAGCGTAATACTCTCGGATAAGTTTTCTCGAATCCTCGGAAAGCCGGTTCAAGCAGCGTTCAAGGCATTCGTGAGTAGCCTCACGATCTTCTTCGACATGGATGGATGGCGGAGGTTCGGGCGGCGGCGGCTTTTTCAAATACTCATGGTGAACATTGTTGGCGACCCCAAAGAAATACAAAATTTTGTCGCCCGAGTAATTCCCCGCGATGTCTGACACGCGCCGCGCAACCCGATCGATAGTTTCGTCAGCTAACTCCTCCGGCACCGGGCATCCGCGCGCTGCCAGGATCGCAATTAACCGCCATCGAATCTTTTCATAGATCTCACCAGCGCGTTCACGGTCAGAATCCAGCCAGACGAGCAAACGATCAAAGTCTTCCGGACTGAGGACGTGGATCTTTCTTGGCGGGGGCATGGTTCGGTACTGGAGCTCATCAGCCGATTAAGGAAAACATTTTGGACTTATTGCCTTTCGACACTATTGCCAATCGCCTTGTAGCACGAAGGCACCCCAATAGTAAGGCGACCTCCACCGAGCTTGCGATTGCAGTTCAGCCTGCGCCGCCCGCAGTGCCTTAGGCGCCTTCATGTTTCCGCGCAACAGATTCCGATAGAAGATTCTCATCAGTTCAGCGGTGGCTTCGTCGTCGACCTTCCACAGACTGGCGATCACCTGACGAGCGCCGGCGTACATGAAGCCTCGGGTTAGTCCAATCAACCCCTCTCCTCTGACATCCTGGCCCAGTGCGGTGCTGCACGCACTCAACACCACGAGTTCGCTGGTCAGATTGAGATTGTAAATTTGGTTTAGCCTGAGGAACCCGTCCCGCTCCTTTCCGCGTTCGTCGAAAAGCGAAAGGACCACTCCAGAGAGTTGGGGCCGGGCAGTGTTAAGTAGTCCATGCGTGGCAAAGTGCAAAACCCGATACTGATTGAGGTCCCCCCCCATCACCCGCTCGCGACTGGCGTCGAAATCAAATGCGCCATAACTTGCACCGGAAGGCGCCAGGGCCAGGATTGCTTTCGCTTCAGTGCGCGAAGCAAACAACCGTGGCAAGCCTCGTGCACTCGGACCGAAGTCAAAGTCCGGCAAAGACTGCGCGACCGCACCAGTTTGCGTTCCGAGTTTTCTTCGCGACGCAGACGTCAACCGAGGATCGTCCGCTTCAAAAACCGGATCGGCAAAGACTGCGACCGCCTTCCCTGGAATCCTTCTGCCTATATCTTGGCGACGAAGTTGGGCCAAAACTGCGATTGATGGCAATGAAACTAGCTCGTTGGCGCTCACCAAAGCGCCGAACGGCACATACTGCAATGCGCCATCAGCCACAATTACCAGACGCTTGCTTCCAATCGCGCTCGCCACCGATCCAAACAGCGTTTGACTCAACCGCGCGGCGACCGCGTGAAGTTTCTGCTCTGCCGCCAAAACTCGCGAATGCTTCTGGGCCGGCGTCTCACCTTTCGGAGTTCGATTGCGCACGGTGAGTAATTCATAAAGGGCCCTGGCTTGAGTTTCGATTTCCACGCGTGGCGCAAGCTCAAAACTTTCAAGCTTTGTCTCCGACACGAGCCAAAGGTAGCTGCGTTCATCACCCAGCTTGATTTCGATCAGCAGGGTCTCCGGATCCAGTGACTTCTGTACCTCAGCAATTCCGAGCGGTTGGGCGTGAACGAGATCGGCATAACGCGGATTGCTTTGCCTGATAGCCGATTGCAAGCTTTCGTATTCATCAGACAGCCGAGTGATCTCTGCTCCCAGACTCTTAGCGAGTTCAGCTTTGCGAGGATCACTAAAGGCCAGTGTCTGTTGTGCAGCTTTACCATTGATGAGTTCGAGCAATTCCTTTTCACGCGCCAGCAGATTGCGGTCCACGCTCTGACGCACATCTGCCTTCGCTTCCTGTAGTAAATCGAGCAGACTGCGCGCTCGCGCTTGTTCACTTATTTGCAGGGCCTTGAAATTCGAATCTTCACCGGGGCGCGCGCGGTGTTCGTCCATCAGGAGATCGATGTAGAGATCGTAGTACTGTTGCACTGTAGAGAAGTAGGATGAACGCAAATCCGTGCTGGCAATCTTGCCGCGAATCGTTTCGACAATCTCCAGCGCGGCGGTGATGTTGCGGCGGGCCTGGCCGGTTTGTCCGAGTTTCCTTTGCGCGGCGGCGACACGGTAAAGCATCATGGCTTCGCCATTCTTATTTTCGATCTCATGAAAAATAGCCAGCGCCCGGGTGAAGTAATCTAATGCGAGTTTCGTATTCCCAGACCCATCATGAACTATGCCGAGGTTATTCAAAGCGAGCGCTCCGTCATGCCTGGTTCCCAGCTCCGTATCAATCGCCAGCGCTTGCTCGAAAAGCCCGATCGCTCCGGGCCGGTCGCCCTCGGAGTGTGATAACAACCCGAGCCTATTCAAATTGGTCGCCTCGTTCAGACGGTTTTTGATTTGGCGGCTGATGGTCAACGCCAGCGTGTAGAGGTCACGCGCCTTTTGCGTTTCGCCCTCGTCTTCATAAAGCTCGGCCAGGTTTGAGAGGGATGCCGCTTCATCCTGTCTGCTTTGTGCTTTACGAGACAGGTCCAACGCTTCTTGATGAAATCCACGCGCACGTTCCTTGTCGCCCAACACTGAATACAAGGCACCAGCGGAATTCAGCATTCGGGCCAACTCAACCGGCCTTTCGTTTTGCCGATAAATCGCCGCGGATTTCGCGTAATTATCCAGCGCGGTTTGGGTTTCCCCTAAGCGCTCATACACCGCAGCCAGCCGCCGGTAAGTTCGGCCGGCGCAATTCTGGTCGCCGACCTCGAGGCACAGCGGCAGCGCCTGCTGATAAAAAGAAAGCGCCCGGCGCGTTTCGCCCTGTTGCGCATAAACGTCACCCAGGTTGTAGTAAGCGAGCGACCCAAATCTAAGAGGATCCATCTCCCGCCAAATCGCTAACGCCTGATTCTGATAGTCAGCCGACTGTTTCAAATCGCCGAGATCCTGATAGGCCACGCCGATGTTGCTGAGTACGGACGGCACTCTCCCTTTCGCGCCGACTTGCCGATAAATACTCAGGCCCTGCTGGAGAAATTCCAAAGCTCTGGCGAGGTCTCCCTGCTGGCGATATACGTTACCGATCTCCTGGTAACAAAGGCCTTCTCCTTCTTTGTTTCCGACTTCACGATAAATCTGGCCCGCCTGTTGGAAAGAGGCAAACGCGAGCTTCAAGTCGCCCAGATAAAGTTGCATCGTGCCGATGCTGGAGGTGGCGAAGCCTTCACCTCGTCGATCCGGCACCTCGCGCCAGAGCACTAGTGCCGCAGAGTAATTATCGAGAGCCCGGCGGTAGTCACTCTGCACTTCGTAGATGCGCGCGGTGTATTGCAGCGCCACTGCCTGCCCCGCCAGGTGGTTTATATGTTTGTAGAGAGTGAGCGCTTTGGCGTACTCGACCAGGCCCGCTCGCAGCCTTTCCGCTGTAGCCCTCGACCGATAACCATTTCCCGTAGTGACATGTCTGTTGGCAGCCAGGCGCGTCCGGTCCGCGGCCGTCACCATTCGGGCCCCGAGATATTTGATTTCGTAGCTGCCGCCCAATTCGTCTCTCCGGGCCACCACATTGATGAAGTAGACGCCGGCCGATTCCGCCAGGAACTCTAAAGGCTGTGGGCCAACGCGGCCGAAAGAATCTTCAGCCCGCGCCAATCTTGTCCTTTGCGCATCCAACGCCTCCACGCCAACATCCACGCCCTGCTGCATCACTCGCACCGTTACCAGCCTTCCGGCTTCCGCATGAAGCTGGTAGATGTGCGATTCGCCATCTTTGAGATTTGCTGTTAACGGTTGGTTTAGTTGCAGGATGGAAACCGATTGCGACGGAGATTGAGACCACGCAGATCCAGCTGTAGCCAGGCTGACAAGAAGTAACACTCCTGCCAAGCGTAGTCGAAAACGCGGGCTGAGATCGGCAGACTTTGCTATATCGGTCTGATAACCCATGGGGGGTGGGATTCCTAACTTTGACGATCTAGTTGCCGCGGTCAGTAACTCTACATCGCTTTTAATCGCCTCACATGATAACGCGAACCGGGAGCGCAGACACCACTGCCTGCTGTCGCGTAACCAGATCTGAAGGTCGCTTCAACCTAATCCGAAACGTCTCTAGTGTCAGAGAGGCAGCAAGGATGCCTGCGCTCCGATAGACCTGTTGGCAGCTCTTTCCTCGCGCGGATAGAATAGGTTCGTAAACGGATTTCAATGATCGTCTTGACGCGACTCTTGAGAACCAGGATAACGGGGCGGCAACTCCGCACGAGCGCGATTGACTAAACGCAATTCAAATCAGGCCCGTTTAGAGGATAATGGGGCGGCAACTCCGCACGAGCAGATTGAACTAAACGTCATTCAAATCAGGCCCGTTTAGAGGTGGGCACCGCCCACCGGTGCGGCGTTGGATTCAACGAACCGCGTAAATCATTAATCGTGATTATCTGAATGAATGGTGTCATCCACGCGGCAGCGGTGGGCGGTGCCCGCCTCTAAACGAACGTCTTCTTTGACCTGAGGAGCAATATTGAAAAACTTGCTTGCGAGAATCTCAAACATGGTGATGATTTTGGCGCTGCTGTTAATCAGCGTGGCGATTCTCCCAGCACAGCCGAATTCCACTATCTTGAAAGGCTCTGCGATGTCCATGCAGGATAAAGCTCGGGTGCGCGCGCCGGAGATTACCGGCGGCCGCGGTTGGCTCAATACTGATACCCCACTCTCGCTGGCTGCGCTCAAGGGTAAAGTCGTGCTGCTGGATTTTTGGACCTACGGCTGCATCAACTGCATCCATATCATTCCCGATCTCAAGAAGCTCGAAGCAAAGTATGCCAACCAGCTGGTGGTAATCGGTGTCCACTCAGCCAAGTTTGACAACGAAAAGGACACCGAAAACATCCGGCGCATCATCCTCCGCTACGAGATCGAACATCCGGTTTACAATGACGCCGAATTCAAAGTTTGGGGTGACTACGCCGTCAAAGCATGGCCCACGCAATACCTTATCGATCCGGCTGGCTACGTTTTAGGACGGGTTCAAGGCGAAGGTAATTATCAGGTCCTTGACGAGGCCATCGCCCAAACTGTCGCAGAGTTTCGCAAACGCGGCGAACTAAACGAAGAGCCCTTGAAGCTTGCTCTCGAGCGCGCGAAAGTTGGCGATCTGCCGCTCGCCTTCCCGGGGAAGATTGTCGCGGACGCGAAAAACGATCGACTCTTTATTGCTGACTCAAATCACAACCGTATTGTCATCACCAAACTCGACGGCAGTCTCATCGATATCGTTGGGAACGGTGTCGCCGGAACCACTGATGGCGCGTTCGACAAAGCGGCTTTCTATCGGCCGCAGGGGATGGCCCTGGATGGAGATAGTCTTTACGTGGCGGACACAGAAAACCATTTGATCCGCCGCGTCGATCTCAAGGCCCGGACGGTAGAGACAATCGCCGGAACCGGCAAACAGTCGCTCGAGTATTTCAAACAAGGACTAGGACGCACGGTAGCGTTAAGTTCGCCCTGGGACTTGCAACTCGTGGGGCGGCAGCTTTACATCACGATGGCTGGTCCACACCAGATCTGGAAAATGGATCTCGATAAGGGGGAGATATCAACGTTTGCCGGCTCTGGCCGGGAGGCTCGCACGGATGGACCGCTGCTTGAAGCAGCATTTGCCCAACCTTCGGGTATCGCGTCTGATGGCCGGCGGCTCTATATCGCCGATAGCGAGTCAAACATTATTCGCGCCATCGACACGTCAAGCGGCAGAGTCGAAACGCTGGTGGGCGGCGACCTGTTTAAGTTTGGCGACACGGACGGAACCGGCGACGATGTTCGATTGCAACATCCGCTGGGCGTGCTCGCGCTCGGCGACAAAATATTGATCGCCGACACCTACAATCACAAAATAAAGGAACTTGACGTCAAACAACTGTCAGTCAAAACATTTCTGGGCCGCGGCAAACCTGGCCAGGTTGACGGTGCTTCGCCTTCTTTCTACGAGCCCGCCGGGCTCGCCTCCGCCAACGGCATTCTTTACATTGCCGATACAAATAACCATGCCGTTCGAGTGATTAACCTCAAGACGAAGCAAACGACCACCCTAAACATCAAGGGACTTCAACCACCTTCGTCGAGCGCCAACCGTATGGCGGAAAATGAAAGTGGTCCGAATCCTGAGGAGATTAAGGTTGCCCCTCAAATCCTGCGGGCAGGCCGGGACGCGGCGGTGGTGGCCGAGGTGGAGTTGCCGGCTGGCTATCATCTGAATCCGTCCGCACCACAGCGCTACCGGGTTTCAGTTGAGAGTGGCTCGGAACAACTCGGCTTGTTTTCTGAAACTGGACCAGGCACGACCGGACACGAGAAGGTCGTCAGTCGCTCTCTAAAGAATCTCCAACTACCCCTGCGAATTCCGGTCAAGACGTTTGAGCCTGGTAAGGCTGAACTTCGCCTGCAGCTGACGCTCTTCTATTGCCGCGAAGACAATACCGGAACCTGCCGGATTAAAACGCTCGTGTGGCGCGCGCCGGTGGAGGTTTCGTCAGAGGCCAAGGCAGCAAAAGAAATCACGCTTAAGGGAAAAGTAACCGCAGACTAAACCGGCTAAGCTGGGACCGCAGGCGGCTCGCCTGCCATGCGCCGTCAGGCGCTCTTAGCAAATCAACCCAACCTGGGTGTCATTCCAACTCTCTGCGCCTGACGGCGCTTGGCAGGCGAGCCGCCTGCGGTCCCAGGAGAGGGCTTCACTAAAGCCACTCACCTTGCTCGCCTTCAGTTGTGCGAGTAATATCAGTTTCCCCTAATTCTAATTGAGGAGTGAATCCGTGGCTGATCAACCAGGAGCAAAAGCTGTGACTGAAAAACCGTTTCTGACCGACGTCAAAACTTTGCGCGAACGCGCCCGCAAACATATCGAGGATGGCGCAGTTACTGAAGGCTACTCGGCCGACCGCGAGACTGCGGTGAAGATCCTGAATGAAGCGCTGGCTACTGAAATCGTTTGTGTGCTCCGCTACCGGCGGCATTACTTCATGGCCTCCGGCATCCATGCGGAAGGCGTGGCCGCTGAGTTTCTCCAACATTCAAACGAAGAACAGGCCCATGCCGATCAAATCGCCGCCCGCATCGTCCAGCTTAACGGCGAACCAGACTTTAATCCGGCGGGTTTGTTGACGAAGAGTCATGCTGAATACGCTGAAGGGGATACCCTGCTCGATATGATCAAGGAAGACCTGGTCGCCGAGCGCATCGCCATCGACAGCTACCGCGAGATGATCCAGTACTTCGGCAACGATGATCCGACATCACGGCGAATGCTTGAAGGCATTCTGGCGATGGAAGAAGAACACGCCGATGACCTGGTCAGTCTGCTGGAAGGCATTGGCCACTAAACGTATGCTCGAAGTTTCCGTGGGGAACTTTGGCGTAGGCTAAAAATCACTTTCCGAAATCCTGAGCGTGATGCTTTTCTTCCGGAAGAAGCATCACGCTTGTTAGCGTAAAGGCCTCTTGAGCATCTCTTCACACGACAATAGCAGGCGGGACAAAGGCAGCCCCTCGATGTGTCGCAGTTGCGGCGCGATCGTGGGCTCAGGGCAAAAAGAGTGCGCCGTCTGTGGCGAGTCTGTTGGCAGTAAGTCCACCTCCACAAATCAGCCGCACGCCGTTGTTGATAATGAGACGATGCGATTTGCTAAGGCGGTCCTCGCCCGGCCTTACAAGTTCACCATCATTCTGCTGGTTGCAAACATCTTCGCCTACCTGCTGATGTGGCAAATGAGCGGAATGGCATTCAGTGTGACGGCCCCGTTACCCAACGAGGTGCTCATACCATTTGGCGCCAAAACTAATTACCACATCCGTTACCTCCACGAATGGTGGCGTCTGGTCACTCCGATATTTCTCCACGTCAACTTTCTTCACGTGATGGTCAACATGTACAGCTTGTGGATTGTCGGCCCGTATGTTGAGAGACTCTATGGCTCGGCGAAGTTCATCGTATTTTGGGTGGTGACCGGGATCGCCGGTTTTGTGGCCAGCTATCTGACCGTCAGACCCGGAATGGCAGTGGGCACCTTTGCCGGCTTTCTTTTCAAAAACGTTGACCATCCGTCGGCCGGTGCGTCCGGAGCTTTGTTCGGTCTGGTGGGAGTGCTCTTTGTTTTCGGCATCAAGTTTCGGCACGAATTGCCTGAAGGATTTAAGCGCGCCTTCGGCACCGGCATGTTGCCCATCATCGTAATTAATTTATTCATTGGCTACCTCGGCCGTGGCTTTATCGATAACGCGGCGCACCTGGGCGGACTCGTGTCAGGAGCAATGCTGGCTCTGGTGGTGAACTATCGCAGACCCGGCGAGAGATCAGGTATTGCCATTACCTGGCAGGTACTTCAAATCGCGGCGATTGCGCTCGTGGTTTTTAGCTTTATCCTGACGGCGCAGCAATTCCAGCTCAGCGAGCAGTCGAAGAAATTCGTCTTGTTCGCCACGGCAATTAAAGATGCGCCTGAAGCGTTTTACTATACGATCACGGAACACGACACTACCCGCGTTGACAGCGCGGTGAAAGCCCTGGAGTCAGTCCCGCCGCTGGATCCAAAAGCCGACGAGTTGAAAGATCGGCTAAAGGATTTGCTGCTCAAAGCGAAAGCGCTGAACACCCCGGCACAGACCTCCGCGCCGACGAGTGAAGCTGACTTAAAACAGCAGCAAGCCAAATTGACGGCTGAATTCGGCTCCTGGAATAAGGAGTACAATACCTGGTTGAAAACTACCGGCAGTGCTTATGTACTGGACGGGACTGGCATCGAGCCGGCATCGCAGTAGTAAAGCAAACTGTTAGTTTGCGTGGCTGCGGGAGTGACATGCTTCGGTGAAATGGCCTGTGGCCAACGTGCCGCAAACTAACAGTTTGACGTTACAAACAAATAAGAGGAGCGAGAAGAGAGATGGAAATTAAGAAGGTAGGCGTATTGGGTTGCGGATTAATGGGTTCGGGCATTGCCCAAACAGCAGCGAGCGCGGGATTTGAAACTGTGGTCCGCGAAGTCTCCGAAGAGTTGCTTCAGAAAGGATTCGCCGGAATTGAAAAATCGCTCGCAAAGTTTGCCGAGAAAGGGACCATCACGCCTGAGCAACAGCAGGCCGCGCGCGAACGGCTGTCTGGCACGACTTCCTTCGAGACCCTCGCAGACTGCGACATCATCATCGAAGCGATTATTGAGAACATCGAAGAGAAAAGAAGAACCTATGCAGAGCTTGATCGCATCTGCAAGCCGGAGACCATTTTCGCCTCAAACACGTCATCCATCTCCATTACCGAGATGATGACGGCGACCTCGCCTGAGCGGCAGCAACGCTTTGTCGGTCTGCACTTTTTCAATCCCGTCCCCCTAATGAAGCTGGTCGAAGTAGTGAAGACTATCCTGACAGACGAGGCGGTTTACGAGGAAGCGATCGAGTTTGGCAAGAGCCTCGGCAAAGTGACCGTCCGGGCTAACGACACTACTGGCTTCATTGTTAATCGTCTGCTCGTCCCCTACATGCTGGACGCGATTCGAGCTCTGGAGGAAGGCGTCGGTTCGATTGTGGATATTGATACTTCGATGAAACTGGGTCTGGGCTATCCGATGGGCCCCTTTACGCTCGGGGACTTTGTTGGCCTGGACACTACCTACTACATCGCGGAAATCATGTTCAATGAATTTCGCGAGAAGCGCTTTGCTCCACCGCCATTGTTGAAGCGCATGGTGCTGGCAGGTTTATATGGCCGTAAATCCGGCCGCGGGTTTTATGACTATACGAAGGATCCGAAGAACCCAACACCGATGAAGCTGGTTTAACTCTTGATTCGAAACAGTGGGCCATCCGACCAAAGGGTCTTCGACGCGTAGCGTCGGTATGAGTTTAGCCCGGCGTCTTAACGCCGGGGTAGGGTTGGTGTCTGTTCGCGTCGCCTAGCGACGATTGAATCCAGTTCAAGCGTCGCTACGCGACGCGAACACTTCGTTGATCGTCCCCGGCCTTGAAAGGCCGGGCTAAAGTCATACCGACGCTACGCGGCGAAGAATCTTGATCAGAGCTCCTAAAGTGTATCGAACAATTGCTGAACATGGATTCACCCTTAGCAATCATCGAGCGAAAAGATTCATTCGCGATCATTCACCTGAATTTTCCCGAAAACTCGACCTCCCTCTCACAAGAGGTGGTCACAATCAGCGAGGCCTTTAATGACGTCGAACGCCAATCAGACGTGCGGGCCATTGTTCTTATCAGGAACAACGACGGCGCGTTCTCGGGCGTAACCAAGATAGGCAAAGAACTTGCGCCGGCAGAGGCGCGCGAAGTCTCCGAACATCGCCAAGGTCTCTGCAATCAAATCGAGAGCTGCCGCATCCCGGTGATCGCGGCCATTGATGGAATCGCCGCTGGAGTTGGGTTTGAGTTAACGCTTGCTTGTCATCTTCGGATCGCTTCAGCTGATGCATCGTTCAGGTTCCCGGAAACCTGGTTAACGCCTATACCTGGAGATGGTGGGCTTCAGAGACTCGCGCGTGCGATCGGCAGCGACCACTTGCGTGAGATTAGGCAGAGAGGAGGAATTGTAAGCGCCAAAGAAGCTCTACGAATCGGCTTGATCAATCGCATTGCACCAGAAAGTCGTTTGCTCATTGAAGCGGAGTCGTTAGCGAGACTGATCTCTACTATGGCTCCGCTCGCAATACGGGCCTGCCTCGAAGCTGTTACGCGAGGAATCGAGCTGCCGTTGGCTGAAGGCTTGGCTCTTGAGTCAAAACTCTTTGCCAGTCTGTTTCCCACTAATGACGTTCGCGAAGGCACCAGCGCTTTCCTGGAGAAGCGACGACCCCTTTTCAAGGGGAATTAGAAGTGTGTGTAATGAACCGACTGCCCTGCCCGGCCCCCCCGGACCGGCCCCCCGCGGATTGGCTGCTGAACACCGCTTGTATGAACGCGGAGCGATTCAAATAATCCTACGTTGGTTTAGAGGTGCGCACCGCGCCCCGGCACAACGTTGATGGTTTGTATTTCACCGTTCGTTTAGAGGTGGGCACCGCCCACCGGTGCGTGGCGGATGAAACCAGTCACGCAAATAGTCACGGTTAATTATTTACGCGGTTCGTTTCTTCCACGCCGTCCCGGTGGGCGGGGCCCACCTCTAAACGAACCTTTTAGTGGGGTTCGCTTGCCGCTCTGAAACGCTTCACCTATACTCGGAAATGTCTTGGCCCCCACTCATAAAATCGGAGTACCCGCGTATTGCAGCCAGTGATTCATGAAGGACGCCTTAACGGTGACGGATTTCGTTTCGCGATTGTTGCCAGCCGCTGGAACGACTTCATTAGCGCTCGTCTCGTCGAGGGCGCGCTTGATGCGCTTGAGCGTTTGGGCGCCGCCGAGAAACTGGTTGAGGTCTACAAGGTGCCTGGCGCCTTTGAGATTCCCCTGCTGGCTCTGAAGCTTGCAGGATCGGGAAAGTTTGATGCGATCATTTGCGTTGGCACGATTATCCGGGGTCAAACACCACATTTCGAATACATCGCGGGTGAAGTAGCCAGCGGAATTGCCCAAGCGGCATTGAAGACCGGCGTGCCGGTAGTTTTCGGTGTGGTAACCGCAGATACCGTGGACCAGGCGATTGATCGAGCCGGGGTTAAGTTGGGAAACAAGGGTTTTGAGGCTGGTACTACGGCGGTCGAGTTAGTAAATCTTTATAAGACGATGACGAGCGACAAGTGAAAAGTAACAGGACAGAGCCTCGGTCCAACTCATCACTCATCACTCATCACTCATCACTGGTGTTTTATGGGTTCGCGACGTAAGGCGCGCGAGTGCGCCTTGCAAATGCTCTTTGCGGCTGATATCGCCGGCGCTGTTCCGGAGGAGGTCCTCCGTACCTACTGGGCCGAACTGGGCGACACCGCCACTGAGGAGGTTGCGCGTGACTTCGCGACGCGGCTCGCCGCCGGTACGCTTGCCAACATGGAGGCACTCGACGAGCGCATTCGTTCCCGCGCGGAACACTGGCGAATCCCGCGAATGGCAATCGTTGACCGCAATATTCTCCGCCTGGCCGTCTACGAGTTTCTTTACGAACCTACACCTCGCACCGTCGCCATCAACGAAGCCCTGGAAATAGCCCGCCGATTTTCTACCTACGAAGCTACCCAGTTTATCAACGGCATCCTCGACGCTATCAAACGCGATTTGGATGAACAGCAGCCACAGGAAAACGTGGACACAACCGAAACTGAATCTGATACCGAACCAGATGAAGAGTCGGACCACGACTCTGACGAGCATTCGGCATCAGCCTAACAGGTGTTTAGAGTACCGGCTTCAGCCGGGCTCTTTGGTAGGTTGAGAAAGAGCCCGCCTGAAGGCGGTACTCTAAACACCTGTTATTCGATCCATCGGTTAACCATTTACCATTCACCATTCACCCTTTACTATCCTTCCGTGGACCAAACCCAACCCGAATTCCTGGTAGAGCTTGAAGAACTGGTCGAGCTAATCTTCGCTGACCTGGATGACCTTCGTGCCAGTTTCACGGATGGTAGTGAACCGCGCCAGAGACGGGAGTTGGTCGATCGAATTTTCCGCCGAGTCCATAGCGTGAAAGGGTCTGCGGCCTCGTGCGGGCTCGAAATGGTCAGCCAAATTGCCCATGAGTTTGAAAACCTGCTCGACGCTGTTCGCGGCGGGCAAACCCTGCTCGACGTTCTCGTGTTGGACACTTGTGTAAGTGCAAACACAGCGCTCGATCAGAGTATTAGCGAGGCTGCTTCCGGAACGGCCAGTCCACATCGTGACGGTTTGTTTGATCAACTTCGAGCGGCAGCCCAGGGCAAAGTAAGAGATCCGGGCAAGGATACGGAAGCGATCCTTTCTAGTATTCCGTCTGAAATCTGGCAGTCGCTGACTCAGGCTGAGCAACACCGCCTCGTCAGTGTCGTCGAAGAAGGAACTCCGCTGTTCCTGGTAGCGACCAGTTTCGATCTGAGCAATTTCGATGAAGAATTCTTTCGTTTGAAGGAAAGGCTGGCTGAAGTTGGCGAGGTAATCTCCACCTCACCCACCGTTGACGAGACGCATCCCGGCAAGATCAACTTCCGCGTACTCTATGGAAGCAAAACCAGTCTCGATGCGCTCAAGGCAAGTGTCATCGACTTTTCTGAGGTAGCCTTCAACGAAATACAAAGCGCCGGGAGGGTGGAGCCCAAAGACGACGACCTAAATTACGTGGCTTCGTCCGTATCGTCCCTGGCAAACTTTGTTCGAACCGACCTGGACAAACTCGATCAGCTAATCTCCTCAACCCATGAACTCCTGCGCACGACCTCGAATGCTCTTGGTTTCGCACTCTCACAAGACGAAATAACTCAGAACACGCGAGCGAAACTCGAGGCGATGGATCTTCAGATCAAGAAGTCGTTTATGGGCGTGGAAGACGGGCTGATCAATCTGCGCATGGTTTCATTGGGTCCGATGCTGCAACGCGCAGCACGTGCCGGACGTTCGGCCGCTCGGCTGGCCGGGAAGGAAGTCGATTTCGAAATTGTCGGTGCAGACATTGCACTGGATAAACTGCTGGTCGATGCGACCGCAGATCCGCTTATCCATCTCTTACGCAACGCCGTAGACCACGGCATCGAAGACCCGGAGACGCGCATTCAGTCTGGCAAGATGCGGCGCGGAACTGTTCGCATCGAAGCTCTCAGCGAAGGCAGCCAATCGAGAGTTCGGGTCACCGATGACGGCCGCGGTATCGATCCCCTGTTGATCTCTGAGGCCGCCACCAGATTGGGGATTGTCGAACACGAAGGCCTCGATTTCGATCGCAGCCTGCGCCTGATCTTCCGACCGGGGTTTTCTACCCTCGCATCGGTGTCGGAGGTTTCCGGACGAGGTGTGGGCCTCGATGTGGTTGAAACTGCGGTCGAGCAGGTCGGAGGCGAGTTGCGAGTTTCCAGCAAACTCGGATTGGGCACTACGTTTGAGATTCGGTTGCCGGTAACGTTTGGGCTTCTCAAGGCGACAGTGTTTCGTTCGGGAGACAATCGTTACTGCATACCCGCGAGTCAGACATTTGCTACGACAACTGACGCTGGACGCGAGACCTGGGCCCAGGAGATTCCGGAGGCAGAAACAGCAGGGGCCCACGATTGCGAATCTGGTGAACTGCACGTTGTTTCGATCCGTGAGCTGCTTGGTCAGGTCCCTCAAGAGTTGCTGCCGAACAATGCTCAGGAGTCACAACTAATCACTTGCGAGTTTTCATATGAGCGTGCGGGAGCCGGCAGCAAAGCCACGAGGCGCGTTGGTGTTAGGGTCGATGCAATCGAAGGTACCGAGGAAGTGTTGGTGCGGACCTTGGGCCGTCATGCTGGACGGTGGTACGGTGTGGCCGGAGCGACGGAGCTGCGTGATGGCACAGTGGCGTTGGTGTTGGATCTACCGCGATTGCTGACCGGCCCAGACTGAGGCTTTCGGAAGCCAAGCTATTCCGCCGCAGCAAATAGGTCCAATACGTCATATTGGTCCTATTGGTTCGCTCTATCACTCTGAACTCAATCCAGCTTTGGATGCATCGTGTGCCATTTGCTCGCCCGCTCATAACCGAGCGCCACTCTCAACGGTGCGCCTTCATCGTAGAGTCCGCCCGTAAACATAATTGATTGTGGCAGGCCCTTAATAAACCCGCAGGGAACACAAACAGCCGGGTGGCCGGTAAGGTTTGTAATAACCAGGCTGGCACTTCCCGGCGCCGGCGAGACAAACACATCCCACTTCGACATCAACGCATCCATCTCCTGCATCAGCAACCGCCGCGCGCGTTGAGCGCGAATGTACTCAACCGCCGGGATAAAACGTGAACTACGAAATGTGTTGGGCCAATCGCCGGGCTCCTGACCGGAAAGCTGGTTGATGGCTCCACTGCGGGTTATGTCGTCGAAAGCAGTGGCCGCTTCCGCAACCAGGATGATTCGCAGCGCGCCGGTCGAAAACTTTGGCAGTTCTATCGGCTGAAGGTTGGCGCCTCCCGCTTTCAACGTGTCGAGCGCTTGCTGGTAGAGTGCCTTTCGTTCGGGGTCCTGCTGCTGGTCAAACTCCGTCTTGAGATAACCAATCCGCATCTGGTTGAGCGCCCGCGACGAATCCCAATTGAACGGAACACTTCCCACCGTCAGGTCTCTTTCGTCGGGTCCGTAGATTCCATTGAGCGCCGCGGCGCAATCTTCAACCCCGCGACAAATCGGCCCCACCTTGTCCATGGTCCAACTCAAACCCATCGCCCCATAGCGACTGACGCGTCCGTAGGTCGGACGCAGCCCCACCACGCCGCAACGGGTCGACGGCGAGATAATGGAACCCAGCGTTTCAGTCCCAATCGAAAAACCCACCAGACCGGCCGCGGTGGCCGAAGCCGGGCCTGCTGACGATCCGCTCGAGCCGATCCTCTCCTCTTCAACCTGCCACGGATTTCTGGTCATGCCGGCAAACCAGCGGCCGCCCTGGGCAAGTGCGCCCATCGAAAGCTTTGCCACCAGGACGGCGCCGGCGGCGTGCAAACGTTCAACTACCGCGGAGTCGTAATCGACTACCTGATCGCGATAGGGCTCGGCGCCCCAGGTGGTCTTAATCCCTTTCGTAGCGAAAAGGTCTTTAGCGCCCCAGGGAATTCCGTGAAGCGGTCCTCGATACCTGCCGGCCTTAATTTCGCGTTCGGCTTCAGCGGCTTGCGTCAGCGCCAATTCTTCAGTCAGCGTCACCACGCAGTTGAGCTTTGGTCCATAACGCTTCAGCCGCGCGAGGTACATTTTAGTGAGCTCAACCGGAGAGACTTTGCGCTTTCGCACCAGCTCCGCAAGTTGGGGCAAAGTCGCAAAGGCCAGGTCTTCAACTGAGGTGAACTGCGGAACCTCCGTCTTGCTTAGTTTGAATTTACTTGTCTTCAGGTTGAATTTCTTTCCCGGCAGCGCAGGATGAAACAGGGTGGCGGGCTCAGTGTCGAGCGGCACGTCGATCTTTCGCAGCGTTTCGTATCTGTCCAGGTTGGTGTTGGCGCTGGGAAGCGCCATGGCTTCGTGCGCGTCAGTGAATTCTATGCCAATCAGCTTCTCTGCCTGGCGCAGCATGTCTTTCGTCACGCGCAACGGCGTCGCGGTTGGCGATGGTGACGGTGATGGAACTGGAGTTGGCGACGGAGACTGAGCCTGGACCGACTTGGTTGAAAGTTGAGGGACCATGATGGCGGCCATGCCTAAGGCCGGAACAAGCTTCACAAATGTTCGTCTCCCAACTGTTTGGGTGTCCGAAGGGGATGGATCTCGCAACTCTTTTTTTTTCGATTCTTTCATCGCGCTCGTCTGCTCCTCAGCGGGCGGCTCCACGGCTTTCCCGCTTAGCGGGTCCGCCGATCCCTTTGCTTGGCGGCTCCGCCGCTTTCCGTGCGGTAAGCCTCTGGCTTACCGCAGAGTTGTATTTGAATGAGGCTGCGCCTCCGATTGGTTATTAGTTCCGCGCTCTGATCCGGAGGCGTAGCCTCAGAGAAGAAAGCTTTTGCCGGTAAGCCATAGGCTTACCGCACGGAAAGCGGCAGAGCCGCGTTCGGTTTACCGCCTCTAACATTTACTACCTGTCATCGGTTTACCGCCTCTTGTCGTTTACCACTTCTTATCGGTTGGCCGCCTTGTAATTGCCAAACGCCTATCGCCCTAATCGCTCGGTTGCGACGTATCGAGGCGTTGCCACGTTCACCTTCTATGGCGGGCTCATCATCCCCTGGCCCATCACAGGTTGCCCACTACCATATTTCAACTTCAGCAGCTTTGCAGTCCCATCGCTCTGCACTGTCAGGATATAGAAGTTGTCAAACTCCGTTTCCGGAATGATCGGCAACTTTGGCCCACCCAACGCCGCGATTATTTCCGGGACGGTGTTGTTGTGACCAGCGATGAAAACCACCTGACCTGCATTCTGCTCTCGAATCTGCTTCACCAGTTCGGTTGTCTTTTTTGCCTCAAACTGCGTTGCGGTTAGTCCCAGCTTATCTGCCAGGGGTTTGACCGTCTGGTGAGTTCGTTTGAACTGGCTCACGTAGATAGCCTTAATGCCGGATTGAACCAGCATCCGCGACAGTTCCTGCGCGCGCGCCAAACCGGCCAGACTAATGTCGGGGTCCTTGTTTTCCGGTGGCACAATTGCTTTTTCCGCGTGGCGTACCAGGATAACGGTGGTGGGAGGTTGTCCGACGAGAATAACGCCGCTGTGCAATCGCTCGGTCGGCGCCGCTTTGGTGAAGTTACCCAAAGTAAGAGCCACCACGGAGACACAGAGGACACCGAGGGTGCACAGAGAAAAACGACTGATGTTAGTGCGTGTCAGACGGGCGATTTGAGGTGTTTTCATGATTCTCTAATTACCTGTGGATTGAAATGGACGCCAAAGATAGGTACTGATGCAGTTTGAAGCTAAGAAGGACTTTTGTGACATGAAGTCAGTGCCACCTTGCGGTAGAGACTGCGTGAAAACTCCTGGTTCTCAGCGCCAAGGGCGCGAAATGTGATAGCCCAGGGCAACGCCCTGGGTAAGGTCATGACAATCCGGAAGCGCCGAAGGCGCGAAATAACAAGTCTCGAACGAAAATCCTCGGGATTCCACTAAGTCCACCCTCATTTCGCGCCTTCAGCGCTGGGAATCTTTATGCGAGTCTACCTGGGCCGATGGCCCAGGCTGTCACATTTCGCGCCTTTGGCGCTACGAACAAACTAGTTTTCACACACTCTCTACCGCAAGGTGGTACTGACTTCATGCCACATCGGGAGTGCAATTGTCATCGTTCGATTATGCTGCTGCTAATCAAACTGCACGAGTATCCGAAGATAGCACTTCGCCCGCGTTTATTTGAAGGCTATCGGGTCAGCTTTCCTCGCGCCACCCAGCCGAGAGTGCCAGATGCAAAGCTCAGGGGAAGGTGTTAATCTATCATCAAAATCAGCCACACTACCTGGGCATACGTTGCCTATCGTGTTCTAGACCGGAATGAGTTGAGGAGAGTTGGGTCAGCCATTGAGAACTGATTTATCTCAAGTAATCGCCGAGAATTTTGGGGCCAACGCGACCTACGTTGAAGGTCTGCTAAGTCGTTTTCGCAGCAACCCGGAACTGGTTGACGAATCCTGGCGCGCTTATTTTGACGAACTCCTGGGAAATTCAGCCACCGCAACTGCTCCGGAAACCTCCAGCAACGGCGGGACTGCGGCGCAAGTCGATAGTGGAGGTGCAGCACCTGCACCAGCCGGCGGCGAACTCGATGGGCGCGAAGGACGCGAGTCAGGTGAAGACTCGGGAGCAAAGGCGGTCGTCGTGAGTCCGGCTGCAACTCCCACCGCGAAGACAACAGCGAAGGCCCCAGTGAATGCCGTGGCGAATGCTATGACGAACGCTATGACGAAAGTTGGCCCGGCAACGGCCACAGCACCCGGAGTCAAACCGCAGTCAACCCCACCGCCTGCGAAACCCGTGACGGAGCAGCCGGTCGAAGTGATTCCCATTCGCGGCGCCGCGTTAAAGATTGTCGAGAACATGGAGGCGAGCCTTTCGGTTCCTACGGCAACTTCGCAGCGGCGAATACCGGTAAAACTGCTCGATGAAAACCGCCAGTTAATCAACAAGCACCTTAAGGAAAATGACCGCGGCAAGGCTTCCTATACCCACCTCATTGCCTGGGCGCTGTTGCGGGCGCTGGACGAGTTTCCACAACTCAATGATGGTTACGACGTCATTGATGGAAAACCCGTAAGGTTGCGCCGGCCAGATATCAATTTGGGAATCGCAATCGATCTGGAGAAAAAGGACGGCACGCGTACGCTGTTGGTGCCCAACATCAAGAGGGCGAACAAACTCAGCTTCTCTCAGTTTCTAAAAGCATACGACGACGTTGTGCGACGCGCTCGGGATGGCAAACTTCAAATTCCCGATTTCCAGGGAACCACGATCTCGCTCACCAATCCGGGAACCCTCGGAACAGTTGCTTCCACACCGCGTTTGATGGCCGGGCAATCACTAATCATTGCTACGGGAGCAATCGAGTATCCAGCCGAGTATCAGGCCACCGCGCCTGAGGCCCTGTCTCAACTGGGGATCAGCAAGGCCATCACGATCAGCAGCACCTACGACCATCGAATTGTTCAGGGAGCTGAATCCGGCGCATTTTTGGCACGCGTCCATGAGTTGATCATTGGACAGTCCAGGTTTTATGAAGACGTATTCGTTGACCTCGGCATATCCCATGTCCCTTACCGCTGGAACACTGATCGCAATCGGACGCTGGTTCCGGGCGAGCAAGTGCATCACCTGGAAGCCAAGCAAGTCGGTGTTGTTGAACTGATCAACGCCTATCGTGTCCGCGGGCACCTGATTGCGGACATCGACCCACTTCATGCGTTGCCGGTGCTCTATCACTCGGAGCTGGATATCGAAGTTTATGGCCTAACTATCTGGGATCTTGACCGGGAGTTCATCACCGGCGGATTGGCTGGCACTCAAGTCGCGACCCTGCGCGAGGTTCTCGATATCCTGCAACGCGCTTATTGCGGCAAAGTCGGTATTGAGTATCGCCACATCCAAAGCAAAGACGAAAAGATTTGGCTGCGGGAACAAATCCGGCAACAGTTTGTTAGGCCTCAGCCGGTTCCCGCCGAAATCAAGAAACAACTCTTATTGAAACTGATCGCCGCTGAACAGTTCGAACGCTTCCTGCATACAAAGTATTTGGGCCAGAAACGGTTTTCACTCGAAGGCTGCGAGACGATTATTCCGCTCCTCGATCAGTTGATCGAAGGGGCGGCGGCCCGCGGAGTTGAAGACATCACCATGGGTATGGCCCATCGTGGCCGGTTAAACGTGCTCGCGAATGTGCTCGGAAAATTTTGTGAACGAATCTTCGCGGCCTTTGAGGGTTCGGTGCATCCTTCATTTCCCGCCGACGAGGGCGATGTGAAATACCATCAGGGAGCAGTGGGAGAACGCGAGACTGCCAATGGCAAGAAAGTCGCTTTAACCCTCTCGCCTAATCCCAGCCACCTCGAGGCCGTGGATCCAGTAGTCGAGGGAATGGTGCGCGCCAAACAGGATGACTGGAAAGATCGGGTGGGTAAGTTGCGGGAAGAAGTGATCGACCTCGCCCTGCCCGTGCTGCTTCACGGCGATGCTGCCTTTGCCGGCCAGGGTGTTGTGATGGAGACGCTCAATCTGGCGAGTCTGCGCGGCTATCGCACGGGCGGCACCATCCACATCATCATCAATAATCAGATCGGATTTACCACCTCGCCCGAGGCGGGACGTTCCACTATCTACTCTACTGACGTGGCCCGGATGACGCAGTTGCCCATCTTTCACATCAATGGCGATGATCCTGAAGCTGCCTATCGTGCCCTGCAAATCGCCCTGGACTATCGCCAGCAGTTTAATAAGGACGTGGTGCTGGACGTGGTTGGCTTCAGGAAACTGGGCCACAACGAAACCGATGAACCCAGCTACACCCAACCCCTGATGTACGCGCGCGTAAAAGCTCATCCCGGAGTCCGCAGCATTTATTCCCAGCGGCTCATGAAGGAAGGCGTGATCACTGAGGACGAGTTGAATACGCTCATTGCGGAGCGGGTCAAACGTTACGAAGACGCCCAGGCCCGAGCAAAAGAACTTGTCGCCACCAGAGTGGCGCCTCCCGGGATCGTCGCAACCGAAGAGATGGACGGGTCAGACCTGGTCGAAACTCCGGTAACCGCCGAAGTCATCAAAACTATTGCTAACAAGATTGCCCTGGTGCCTGAGGGTTTCAATATTAATCCCAAGATGGTGGGGCAACTCGCACGCCGCGCCAAGATGGGCTCGGGGGCGCTGCCACTCGACTGGGCTTTTGCCGAAGCGATCGCCTGGGGATCGCTCGTGCTTGAAGGTAGCCGGGTGCGTTTGAGTGGACAAGACTCCGGACGCGGCACTTTTAGCCAGCGTCATGCGGTTCTGTATGACACGCAAACGGGTAAATCGTGGGCGCCGCTATCTGAGTTGCGATCTGAAGTGAAGCCTGAGGCACGTTTCGAAGTTTTCGACAGTTCGCTTTCGGAAGAGGGCGTTTTGGGATTTGAGTATGGCTACACAGTCATAGCCCGCGACGCTCTGGTGATGTGGGAAGCGCAGTTTGGCGATTTCGGTAATGGCGCCCAGACCATCATCGATCAATACATCGCCGCGTCTGAAGACAAGTGGAAACAGACTTCGCGCGTGACGATGCTCCTGCCCCATGGGTATGAGGGCCAGGGGCCTGAGCATTCAAGCGCGCGTTTGGAGCGCTTTCTACAGCTGTGCGCCGAGAACAATTTGCAAGTGTGTTATCCGACTACTCCGGCGCAGTATTTTCATCTCCTGCGACGCCAGGTCCGACCGGGGATGGAGCGGCCGCTGATTGTGATCACGCCAAAGAGTCTGTTGCGACTGCCGGCTGCGGCCTCCGCTCTCGACGACCTGACAAGTGGTGGTTTCCTGCCGGTGATTGAGGACCGTGAAATTGAGGGTTCGGCGACGGTCAAACGGATTGTTCTCTGTAGCGGAAAGGTCTATTACGATCTTATTGAAGCGCGGAAGAAAGTGGACACGTCAGCTGAGAACCAGGTTGCAATCATCAGACTGGAGCAGTTTTATCCATTTCCGCAAAAACGGCTGCGCGAAGTGTTCGCTAAATACCCAGTTGCGAAACAATTGGTTTGGGCGCAGGAAGAGCCAAAGAACATGGGCGGCTGGACGTTTGTTGAGCAGCGACTGGAAGGACTTTTGTCAGGCTGCGAACGCCCGGTCTATGTGGGCCGTAGTCCGTCGGCAAGTCCCGCAACCGGTTCTTACGCGATTCACCAGGCCGAGCAAGCGAAGCTGGTAACGGAAGCGCTGGGTGAGGGTGTCTGATCTACGGACCGGTTACTGAGGCCACGTTGGGCCGACCCGTGCCGTTTAGAGAGGGCACTCGTCTTCCCCTACGTACCGTTTAGAGAGGGCACTTGTGCCCCCAGTGGAAGGACAGGTCCTCTTTAAACAGTTCGACTTTGCGACATGTGCGTTTAATTCTCTAAAGAGATCTCCAGAGCTGGATGAACCTACTCGAATTTCCGGTAGCGGTTAGTTTGATAACCGAGGGTCGAGTCATTACAGAACCGGGCGCGGTAGCGCCGGATCCTGGAGTCAACTTCAAATAGCCGAATGAATCCGAGCGAAACATAATCATCCGAACTTGACTCCAGGATCCGGCGTTACCGCGCTCGGTTCTGTAAAACGTGAGAGCCAGCCAGATCCAATTGACCCACTACCGAATGTCCAATCGAACCATGAAAACAATTCTTGTCCTACTGACCTCGACCCTTATCTTCGTCGGACTTAGCTCTTCTGGGCGATCAACCGAGTTACAAACTCCTGACACTGCGTTGCAATTGCCGCCAGAGAAACATCTCAAGAACATCAAACAGCTGACGTTCGGTGGCGAGAATGCAGAGGCTTACTTTTCGGCAGATGGCCGAAAGCTTATCTTTCAATCCACCCGCAACGGCCGCGAGTGTGACCAGATTTACACGATGAATGTTGACGGCTCAGGTGTGCGGCTGGTTTCCAACGGCACTGGGCGAACCACCTGCGCGTATTTTTTCCCGAACCTGGGGCGGATTCTCTACTCGTCAACGCACCTCGGAGCGAAGGAATGTCCGCCACGTCCCGACTTCTCCAAGGGCTACGTCTGGGCCATCTATCCCACCTACGATATTTTCACTGCGCGCCCTAACGGTTCCGCAGTGCAGCAGCTGACCAAGACGCCCGGTTACGATGCCGAAGCAACGATATCCACCAATGGCAAGAAGATCGTTTTCACTTCGACGCGTGATGGCGATCTCGACATCTACACCATGGATCAGAACGGCAAGAATGTGCGCCGGCTCACCGACACGCTTGGTTACGACGGCGGACCGTTCTGGTCTTACGACGGCAAACTAATCGTTTATCGCGCCCATCACCCCAAGACAGAGCAGGAGAAGGCTGACTATCTTGCGTTGTTCAAGGACAACTTGATTCGCCCGAGCACGCTCGAGCTTTGGGTGATGAACGCGGATGGTTCAAACAAGCGACAGGTCACGCGTAACGGCAAAGCCAATTTTGGCCCTTACTTTTTTCCTGACGGCAAGAGAATAATCTTTGCTTCAAACATGGATGACCCCAAAGGTCGCAATTTCGACCTTTATAAGATTAATGTGGACGGGTCGGGCCTCGAGCGCATCACATACAACGAAACCTTCGACGGCTTTCCGATGTTCTCGCCGGATGGCAAGAAGCTGGTCTTTGCGTCAAACCGCAATGCCAAGTCTCGCGGAGACACCAACGTTTTCATCGCCGACTGGGTTGAGTGACCGTCTGCATTCGTGATTGAAGCGATAACTATTTGAGATGGCAGGATTGCGACAAGCGGGACCGAGTCCAGCTGACTCTCATAACGGCTCTGCCGCCTGAGGTGAGGAAGCGGCTATGCCCTTCCGTCATAGTGCCTTCGAAAATTGGGGCTGCGCCCCCGGTTTGGGGGCAGAGCCCCGAATTCAACAAGCCCACTGACGGCGGGGCACAACCACCGCCTCACATCAGGCGGCAAAGCCGCTACCGGACAGATCAGATCCTTCAGCGCAAATAGAAGGTGGCGGTTTGTTTCAATCAACAGCCACGGAGATAAGAAAATGAGAATCACTAACCAGTTACTTGCTTATGTCCTCCTAACGGTTTTCGCACTTCCCGCGGTTGCGCAACAACCCGCCAGGAACAGTCCCAGCGCTGAGCGGGTGCGTGAACACGTCACTTATCTCGCCTCAGACAAGTTGGAAGGACGCCGCACCGGCACCGCCGGCGCTCACCTCGCGGCTGAATACATCGCCCGAGAGTTTGCGCGTTACGGCCTGCGCCGCAGTAACGGTCGGGATCTTCCCGGCATGTCTCAACTCGAAGCCGCCTCTCCCAAGCGCTACCTACAGGAATTCCCTTATGTCGCCGGTGTTGAACTCGGCGCGAACAACCTGTTCTATGTGAACCCGGGTCGTGCGGACGACATGATGCAGTTTCGGGTCGGCGAAGACTGGATACCTCTCGGTTTCTCCTCCAGCGCTCACATCACAAAGGCCGGATATCAGTTTGTGGGTTATGGCATTACTGCGGCTGAGCAGAAGTATGACAGTTATGCCGGTCGCCCAATGAAGAACACCATAGCTATAGCCCTGGCCGGTACGCCGGACGGAGATAATCCGCATGGGCAGTTTACGCGTTATGAAGGGATCCAGTGGAAAGCAATCGCGGCGCGCAATGCTGGTGCCAGCGCCCTGCTGATTATCGCGCGAGAAGAAAACTTCAAGGAGGATCGGCTGGCGCGACTTCGCTATGACAACAGTGCGGGTGATGCCGGACTGCCCGTGGCCGTGATTTCCAGGCAATTTGCCGCTCGACTTTTTGGGTCCTCCGCCGATTCGAAAAAAACTCTCTTGGCTTTGGCCGAGGCAGCTCAAGCTGACACGAAACGCGTAGAGAACTCAGCCGTCGCCCAGGACAGTGCTCAAGCCGTGATCACGGGCTCACCGTTAACTGTTTCCTTTTCGACTGCCATCGTGCGGCGTGAAGTTTCAGCGGCAAACGTGATCGGCATCCTCGACGGTTCTGATCCAACTCTGAAAAACGAAACCATCATCATCGGGGCACACTACGATCACCTGGGCCACGGCGGCGCCGGCAGCCTGGCTGCTCGTGAGGGCGAGATACATCACGGCGCCGACGATAACGCATCGGGAACCGCCGGAGTGCTCGAACTGGCCCGCTTGTTTACCGACGGCCGGCCACGTCCGCGAAGGACGATCATATTTATTGCCTTCAGCGGTGAAGAGGAAGGACTGCTCGGTTCGAATTATTATGTGAACCATCCGATCGTACCGCTCGCAAACACAGTCGCCATGATCAATATGGACATGATCGGAAGGCTGAAAGACAAGAGCTTGATCGTCGGCGGTGTGGGTACAGCGGAAGGATGGCGGGCGATGGTCGAGGCCCGGAACCAGCTGGAAAGCATGACGGTCACCGCCTCAGCGGGAACCGGCACGTTCCGTACGTCCGGCGGCTTCCCGACAGTCGTCGCCTCAAATGGCCGGCCTATTGTGACCAGCGATGCCGCGAAGCGGTTTTCCTTGACGCTTAATGAAGACGGGTTTGGACCCAGCGACCATTCCTCTTTTTATGCTAAACAAATTCCGGTGCTCTTCTTCTGGACCGGCACCCATGCGGATTATCACAAGCCTTCGGATACCGCCGACAAGATCAACTACGACGGCGAAGTCGGCATACTGAATCTGGTTGCCGGTCTGGTCCAGGACATTGACGCCAGCGATAAGCGGCCCGCGTACACTGTAGCAAAAACCGAATCGACTGGCCGAGCCACCGGCTTCCGGGTCTACCTGGGAACGATTCCCAACTATGGGGATTCAAATGATGGTCTGCTGCTTGACGGTGTGCGCGATGATTCTCCGGCAGCTACGGCCGGACTAAAAGCCGGCGACAAGGTTGTGAAGCTGGCCGGCCGTGACTTACGAAACGTTTACGACTACACGTACGCGCTCGGAGAAATGAAGGCCGGGCAGGAATACGACGTTGAAGTCCTGCGTGGTGGTGAGCGGTTGAAATTTAAGATTACGCCGGCA
>JANNJZ010000062.1:0-10064 GCA_031396065.1 Pyrinomonadaceae bacterium
GCCCCAACTTAGAAACTCCGCCGTAAGTTATTGGCCCCTCAATCGAGAGCTGTTCAGAGTACAAGCTTTAGCTTGCTGCTGGGTAAGAGGCAACGTGGGCCAGACGCAACCTGAAGGTTGTACTCTAAACGCCTGTTGCCCAAACTTAGAAACACCGCCGTAGAGGACGAGTTTCATCCTGTTATCTGCTTGGGGTAGACGAGCGGGGATACTCGGTGGAGTGCGGTAGCTGGCTACCGCTTTCGTGAGTCGCGGCTTGTCGCGACTAAACCGACTAGGGGTCAGGCCTTCGATTCTGCGATTCTCGCCGGTGAACCGATTCGCTCCTTGGAATTCCAGTATGACTCGGCTCAAGCAACATCTATTGGGAACTGAGGATTGAAATCGCAAGGATTTCAGACGAGACCCTAGCCGATGCTCTGTGCCTGGGCCAGTGCGTAGAGCGAGACGAGAATAGCGATTGCCGTGAGACTAAGCTTGAGATAGCTGGTCGTAAGAACGCTACCTCAGATGATATTGCGCTCAGTATTCGGTAATGGTCCGTTAGTGCTAGCTACGCTTGCTTTCCCCTATGCCACGAAATATATTCTTTGTTTGACAGCCCCCTAAAGCGTGCGCAGGGAGAGAAGCGACCCCAGCTACCCCATTTCTCAGCCCTCTCTGCAATCTTCCCGACCAAGTGAAGCTCCAGCGAGACGGGTCACAATATGCGAATCGCTCTAATTTCCTGCCTCGCTCTCGTCGGATTGTTTGCCGTCTCGATTCCTCAGACGACATCACAAACGAAGAATGATCTTACTGGATCGGAACTGGCTGGTGTAGCCCAAGCAGTAGCTTATCAAATCGATCCTGCTCACACCGGGTCCCAGAACGACACAGTCACGCCGCCTTTAGCGCAACGCTGGTCTCGCGACCTCGGCGGCTCGACCTCGTATCCCCTGATCGCGGAGGGAAAGGTATTCGTTACCGTCGCCAACCCAACCACCTACGGAACCAAGCTGTATGCTCTTGACGGGTCAACCGGCGCCACCTTATGGGGGCCGATAGAACTGGGCGGAATCTATAACTTTTCAGGCATAGCTTACGAAGCTGGGCGTATCTTCGCGTTGAACTTCGAAGGCGTTTTGCGCGCCTTTGACGCAGCGACGGGTGTTCAACTGTGGATGCGGCAGCTTCAGGGGCAATACTTTTTCACCTCGCCGCCCACGGCGGTCGGAGGCATTGTGTACACCCCAGGAGCACAATCCGGGGGCACGCTCTATGCCGTTTCCGCGCAGGATGGCACGGTTTTATGGACGAGACCTGTTGCGAATGGCGAACATAGTTCTCCAGCGGTATCTGCGACGGGAGTGTATGTTTCGTTTGCTTGCAACAATATCTACGACTTCAACCCACAAAATGGATCAACAATCTGGACCTATTCTATTGGGTGCTCAGGTGGAGGTGGAAAAACACCGGTCCTATTTGGCGGTCGTCTATACGTGCGTGATGCTGATACGGCCAATATCATGCTCGACGCAGCGACGGGCGCAGAGTTGGGCGGCTTCTCGGCTGGCCCCGCGCCGGCCTTCAGCGGTTCTACAGGATTCTTCCTCACAGGATCTACTCTGCAGGCACGGGATGTTGCGTCCGGGGCGCTTCAGTGGTCCTTCACTGGCGACGGCTCGCTTAGCTCGGCGCCAATTGTCGTTAACGGCTATGTCTACGTCGGTTCGACTAGCGGTAAGCTCTACGCTTTGGATGCCGTCACAGGTTCCAACGTCTGGACTGGGAATGTCGGAGCGGCCGTGCAACCACCCAATGAGCGGAACCCTGTGATACTCACCGGGCTGGGTGCTGGTGAAGGGTTAATAGTGGTACCGGCTTCGACCTTGCTTGTCGCCTATGAGCACAGCACGGCTCCCCCAACCCCAACGCCCACTCCAACCCCGACACCAACTCCAACTCCGACGCCAATACCAACTCCGACTCCAACACCTACGCCCATACCAACACCAACACCCACGCCGCTACCGATGCCGACCCCGGGCGCCAAGGCTGTAGCGTACCAAATCAATCCCGCCCATACTGGTGAGCAGTCCGATGCAGTTACTCCGCCGTTGGTGCAGCGGTGGTCACGTAACCTGGGTGACTGGATCTCCTATCCACTCATCGCTGACGGCAGGATCTTCGTCACGGTCTCGACTGAGACTCCGTTTGAAACCAAACTCTACGCCCTCGACGAGGCAACCGGCGCTACTCTGTGGGGGCCAAAACTCCTCGCAACTAACTTTGTCTGGTCCGGCGCCGCCTATGATGCCGGGCGCGTCTTCGTCTTGAATTTCGATGGCGTCCTGCGCGCATTTGATGCAGCATCAGGCACTCTGCTGTGGGCGAAACTCCTTTCCACCAGGCAGTACGCGTTTAGCTCACCACCGACAGCGATGGGAGGGATCGTCTACACCGGCGGAGCGGGCGATGGCGGGACGATATTCGCGGTATCTGAGCAGGACGGCAGCGTCCTCTGGAGCGCAATGGTCCAAAATGGCGACCATAGTTCCCCGGCTGTCTCTGCGACGGGAGTGTATGTGGACTACGTCTGCAACCAAGCCTACGGTTTCTCCCCGACGAGTGGGGGTATCCTCTGGTATCACGGCGGGCAATGCTCCGGAGGAGGAGGAAAAACACCAATACTGTTCGGTGGCCGCCTGTACGCGCGCGACAATATCACTGGCAACCTAGTGTTGGACGCCGGAACCGGCGCGGTGCTGGGCGGCTTCTCTGCGGGTCCCGCGCCGGCCTTCAGCGGCTCCATCGGATTCTTTCTCACTGGAGCCACGCTCGAAGCGCGCGATGCAGTTTCTGGGGCGGTGCAGTGGTCCTTCACGGGTGACGGCACGCTTAGCTCTGCGCCGATTGTCGTTAATGGTTACGTGTACATCGGTTCTACCAGCGGCAAGCTCTACGCTTTGGGCGCCGCAACAGGTTTCAACGTCTGGACCGGGAGCGTAGGAGCCGCTGTGCAATCCCCAGATGAGCAGAATGCTGTGCCGCTCACCGGACTTGGCGCTGGTGACGGGTTCGTGATCGTACCAGCTTCCAACTTACTGGTGGCCTATCAGTCTGCCGTCGGCACTCCAACGCCGACACCAACTCCAACGCCGACGCCCACACCCACACCAACGCCGCTCCCGCTCCCGACACCGGGAGCCTCAACGGTCGCATATCAAATCGATCCCGCCCACACGGGATCGCAGTCCGATGCGGTTACTCCACCCTTGACGCAGCGTTGGTTCCGCGACTTGGGTGGTCCGGTCTCCTATCCGCTCGTCGTGGGAGGTAAGATCTTCATCACTGTTGCCAACCAGGGCAGCAATGGAACAAAACTCTATGCTCTCGACGAAGCAACCGGCGCCTCTTTATGGGGACCGATCGATCTCGGAGGAACCCGTTCGTGGTCCGGCATCGCCTATGACGGGGGACGTGTATTTGCCCTGAACCACAATGGTATTCTCCGCGCCTTCGACGCGGCTTCAGGCACTCAACTGTGGGCGAAGCAGCTTCAAGGGCAATCGGATTTTACTTCAGCGCCGACGGCGGTTGGAGGCATCGTGTATACCGGAGGAGCAGGCTCGGCCGGCACTTTGTACGCCGTTTCCGAGCAGGACGGGACCGTCCTCTGGACGGCATTCGTGGCGAATGGCAACCATAGCTCGCCGGCAGTATCGGCGACTGGAGTGTATGTGGACTACGCCTGCAACCAGGCCTACGACTTCTCGCCGCAAAATGGAACCATGATCTGGCACCATTCTGGTCCGTGCCAAGGCGGAGGCGGAAAAACACCAGTCCTATTTGGCGGTCGCTTGTACGTGCGCGATTTTGTGACGGGCAATTTGGTGCTTGACGCAGGGACGGGTGCGGAGCTGGGCGGCTTCTCGGCGGGCCCCGCGCCGGCATTCAGCGGCTCTACCGGATTCTTTCTCAATGGCACCGCTCTCGAGGCGCGCGATGCTGCTTCTGGGGCTGTGCAGTGGTCGTTCACTGGTGACGGCACGCTTAGCTCTGCGCCGATTGTCGTTAATGGTTACGTGTACATCGGTTCCACCAGCGGCAAGCTCTACGCTCTAAATGCGACCACCGGTTCCAACGTCTGGACCGGGAGCGTAGGAGCCGCTGTGCAATCCCCAGATGAGGGGGGTGCTGTGCCGCTCACCGGGCTTGGCGCTGGCGACGGCTTCGTGGTGGTACCAGCGTCCAACTTGCTTGTAGCTTATCAATCAGCTTTCTTCGGCTCGACGCCGGCCCCAATTCAACTGATCATCGACACTTCTGGCCCTGCCGTCGATCAAGTAGCGGCGTTAGATTCAGTTTTGTTTCTTAGAGATCCGTTCCCCGTGGTGAATGCAGCGAATCTGCTCAACTTAGGAAGTGATCGCAATACGAGAGTAATTGTCTTTGTGACGAACCTTCAACTCGCGCCAGGCGAAAACTCCTCTTCGGTCGTAGTTAATCTGCTTGACTCTAATAATCAGATTTACAACATAGCTGCGGAAGATGTGAGATCTGTGAACAACTTTGCCTCCACGCAAGTGATCTTCAGACTGCCTGATAATCTAAGCACCGGCACATGCGTTATCAGAATAAAAGCGCATGGCCAGATAAGTAACTCAGGGACGATCAGGATCGGCTCACCGGGCTTGACGCTGGCGACGGCTTTGTGGTGGTCCAGATAGCTGCGGAAGACGCAGAGGTTCTTCGTCAACCGCTTTTAGCGCGACTCTTTTTAGACACAAAGTTCTTTCTACTAAGAATGTTGAGTCGTGGATCTAATTAACTTCTTGAGGTTAGCCTCCAGCTTTTCGGCGTATTGCTCCTTAGTCACCTTCACGGTATTGCCCGGTCGCTCCAAAATCGCAACCATGACACCGGGTTCCGTTCCGGACTCAGCACCCGCGTGGCATATCCCCGATGAACACGCGCGGCAACGCCACTCTGGGGTGGTCCATCAACGCAACCGCATCGCCCTCCAGCTCCGCGAGCTTGTCCAGGCCGCGCCATGCGGTCTTGGCGTCCGTGCGGGGAGTGACGATCGGGAACGACGGATCGTCACCGTCGAGCAGACAGAAGAAATGCAACAACGCGGTCAGATCGCCTGTGACCGTGATCAAATTCTCCTGAATCACAGTCTTGAGCGCAAGAGCGCCGGAAATCAGTAGATTGAGTGTCTTCCGGTTCAGCTTGATGGTCACGTCGGCTTGCGGATCCAACTCGTCCTGCTTCAAATAGTTCAGCACGCCGTCTTGCACCCACACGCGATAGATGAGTTCCGGATCATCAGTGAAGTCCCAGTTCATAACGATGTTCGCGGCGCCCACCCTCGGCCCGATGATCTTCGCGGCGAGCGCGTCGAAGAGCATGTCGTTCGTCATGGCAGCGACAAATGTCGTCGAGGGCGTGACGGGGGTCGGGGTATCTATGCCGTCGCGTAATTCCTGCGCACCCATCAGGAAGAAGTTGCGCCACGTCGCGTTCTCGGCCTGATACCCCATCTGCTCCAGCATATCGGCCTGCAGATCCTTGGCCTCCTGGTTGCTCTGATCGGCGAACACGACGTGCCCAATGAGCTCGGCGGCCCAGCGGTACTCGCCTATCTCGCCGGCGACACGCGCCGCCCTGAGCACAGCCTCGGTCCCGCCCATCAACTCGACATACCTCGGTGCGGCGTCCCGAGGTGTCAGCCGGTGCAGGTTGGAAGGGTTGCCGTCGAACCAACCCATATACTTGTCGTATACGGCCTTCGTGTTGTGGCTGACGCTGCCGTAATAGCCGCGGCACGACCAGTCCGTGGCCAGCGCCTCGGGCATCTCGAAAACCTCGGCGATCTCGATGCCGGTATAGCCCTTGTTGAGCATGCGCAGTGTCTGGTCGTTGAGGTAGCGGTACATGTCGCGCTGCCGGCCGAGAAAATCCGCGATGGCGGGCTGGCCCCAGATCGGCCAATGGTGTGAGGCGAACATCACCTCGGCCTCGCGGCCAAACATCTCGACGGCATCGCCCAGATACTTCGACCACATCAGTGCATCGCGGACGTTGGCGCCGCGCAGGGTCTGGATGTTGTGCATGTTGTGGGTGGCGTTCTCCGCCGCACAAAACGCTTTGAAATCCGGAAAGTAGAAGTCCATCTCGGCCGGAGCCTCGGATCCCGGCGTCAGGTGGAAGGTGACTTGCACGCCGGCGATATTTTGATCCAGATTGTCATCGGTGATCACGACCGTCGGCTGATAGAGGGACAGCGTACCCTTGCTCTGGTTCTTGCCGAGGCCTGTATCCACCTGACTATTGTCGTCCTTAGGCAGGAGCGGCCCATACATGAATTGCGCGCGGCGTCCCATGGCGCAGCCGGCATAAATGTTCTCGCTGACGGCATGTTCGAGGAAATGGTCCGGGGCATAGATTTCAACTGGCAACAGGTTGCCTTCGTCATCCTTCAGAACCCCTTCGACGCCGCCGAAGTGATCGACGTGGCTGTGGGTATAGATCACCGCCGTCACGTCCAGGTGTGCGGTCTCCTCGCGGTTATCTCGGTACAACTTGAGTGCGCTTCGGGCGCATTCGGTCGAAATCAGCGGATCGATGATGATAAGCCCGGTCGTGCCCTCGATGATGGTCATGTTGGATATGTCGAAGGCGCGAACCTGGTAGATGCCCTCGCAGACCTGGAACAGTCCGTTGAAATTGTTGAGATGTGCCTGGCGCCAAAGGCTCGGGTTGACGGTAAGCGGAACGCTTGAGCCGGGCGCCTGCGATTCAAGGTAGGGCACCATGTTCCAGACCGTCTTGCCATTGTCGTCAGTGATCGTGAGCGGGTCCAAGGTCGCGATGAAGCCTTTTTGGGCGTCCTTGAATGAATGTTCGTCTTTCCAATCCAAGCTCGCGGCCATGGCGGCGTTGCGGGCGATCGTGATTTTTGAGGCGTCCTTTTGAGTATCGGTCATGTTCGGCTCCTTGGGTTATGAGGGTTTACGAAGCGACAGTGTTCTGGCCGCAGTACGGCGGCTGAAATATCTCGAAAGTCGAAATGGAATGCGGCGCCCGATCTCGGTGCTCGGATGCCCCCGCTATCACTTGGGAACGAGCGTCATCTCGACGAGTTTCTCGCTCTTCAAGGCCAACACAGTATTCATTATCGATACTAAATGGTTTACCCGAGAGTCGCGCGCGTGTGTTCATCGGGAATTTGCCACGTCGGTGCTAAACAGTCGGCACCACGGCTCTGCGAGTACTAATCTCTCCGCGGGCGCATTCAAATTTTCCCGTCGTCCGTTGACAGATCCCTGGCCTCGAGCGCGGCGAGAAGCGCCGCCAGCTCGTCGGTCTTCTTCTGCAGCGTGCCTGCGTCCGTCCACGTCGGCAGGCCTGTCGCCAGAATGGTGGGAGGGTTCACGTTCACCTGAACCAGATTGAGGGCTTCGTTGGGATCGTTCTGAAGATCGTACATCTCCCACTCATCCGGGACCCGACCATTGGGATCGAAATAGCGGGACAGCTTGTACTGCGTGGTCCGGACGCATCGGATGTGGTTGGGCTGGCGCACGGGCCCGGGGACAAGCATGGGGATCGGCCCCTTCCCCAGGGTGCCCGAGATGACGGCCCGAACGGCTTCGAGATAGATGCCGAACTCCTGAAGCGACTTCTTCTCGTGGGGATCGTTGGTCACCGGGAGCGGAGCAGTGATCTCATCATCGGTGATGAAGAGCACGCCCTTCCGGGGTGTCCCGTTGTGCTCGAGGATGACGTTACTGCGGCCGTGGATGAGATCCGAGAGATCGACGCCGGGCAGTGGGGGAACGGGCCGCCCCTCTGCAATGAGCCCGGCCCGGATCGCTGCTCGCTCCGCCTCAGTCACCCCGGCGAGGCCGAGGATCGTGGGCAGGATGTCGGCGTGGCTGGTGACTGCGTCGATGTTGGTCACGCCGCTTCTGACGGGCGGCGTCTGATCGGCAAGCTTTTCCTCGACCTGCTCCTGCTTCGCGGCGCTGGGGTTGAGCTGGATCAGCACCGGCACGTGCACCGCCTCCTGGTAGGCGGTGTACCACTTCTCCATCAACATACCGTGAGCGGCGGCGTATTCGCCGTGGTCAGTGAGGAACATCACGATGGTGTTATCCATCTGTCCCGACGATTCAAGCGCGTCGAGAATCCGGTTGATGTGCGGATCGACCACAGAATGCAAATATGCGTAGAACTGAATAAATTTGAGGCAGGCGTCTGTCGGGTCGCTGGTCAAGTTAAACGGAACGCCGCTCATCAGCGTGATTGTGACGCCCAACTCTTCGAGAAGCGCCTGCGGCAGCATGCCTGCGAAAGCGGCTGCGGCTGTGTATCCCATCTTAGACGACAGCGCGAGCCCCACCTTGTAGGAAGAATCAAGCTGGCAAGACGGCTTAGTGGAGAGATCCTCGTTCTGCGTCGGGGACGCGGCGGCCGCATTCTGGGGGAATCCGAGCGGATTCAGGGGGACCTGCATTGAGCCAGCAGTGGGCAGGGTGGCGAGGTCCCCCATGACGGGGACGGTGAGCGGGCCGAAAACCGACTGGGTCGGCATGCCGGGGAGTGTGACGACCTTCCCATTCGAGAGGGTGATCGTTCTCGGAGGCTGGTCGGCCGGCAGCGCCTGCGCAATCACCCCCGGGTAGGTGGCGATGTCGTGCGGGTTTGCGAGCGACAGGACCGCGAACCAGGGTTGGGGTGTCTTGCTCGGCTTGGGCCCATCGGGGTCGTCGGCCTCCTGAATGGCTTGCTGGCGGTCGTAGGTTAGGCCCAGGCCCATGCGGCGCACAAAGCTTGAGGCGGCGTCAGTAAACGCAACGTCGCGATACATGCCCAGGTTGTTCTTGCTCGATCCATGGGGCTCCGGGTACGAGAGCTCCCAGTCGTCAAAGCCGTAGGCATCGAGGGAATGCGATGGCGGGTTGCTGACGTGCCATTTGCCGAAATAATGGGTGGAGTAGCCCGCGCCCCGCAGCCAACTGCCGAGGGTGGGAATCCCGTCCGCGGCCAACCAGGGGAAATTGGCCGTGTCGGCATTCTTAAAAACGCCATCGGTCGAAGTGACGCCGGTGCGGGTGCTGTATTGGCCGGTGTAGATTACCGAGCGACTTGGCGTGCAGGCGCTCGATGCGATCGTGTGATTGCGGAGGAGAACGGCGTTCTTGCGCAGTCGTAGGAGCCCCGGGAAGAACTTCGCGTAAGGATTATCGGCGGAGATCTCCCCCTGAAAGCCGAGGATCTCCTTGAGCGGTTGGGCGAACCCGGCGTCGGGTCCGTAAGAGAACCGCGGGAACCGATACTGGTCGGACGTAATGAGAAGGATGTTGGGTTGAGGGCGCGCATCGGGCTTGTTCATCTAGTCTCCTTTTTAGCAAGACTGATCTTTGCTCTATTTGCAGATCAGCAAAAGTTAAATAGGGTTCGTGAGTGGTTAACGGATAATGGCGCAGACTAACACTAAAAGGTTGTTCCGTAAACTCCCACTTGGTACTCTGTCGTTGAATGCACTCCTCCACACAGAGCACAAGAAAATAAGAGCCACTCGCAAGCCCTCATCGCCGGCCCTTCTCGCAGAGGGAGAAGGGAGAAAAATTTTTGGGCGAAATGATTGAGAACTGAATCTGTGTAATCTGTGGATGAGAGGACGAGTTAGTACTCAATCACGACACTACAGCGAGTTTCAGGTCAAGGACTTCGCGAACCTTTTCTACTAACGCGCGCGGATTGAATGGCTTTTGGATAAACTCCACTGTGGAATCCAAAATACCGTGACTCGCCCGTAAGTTATTGGCCCCTCAATCAAGAGCTGTTCAGAGTACAAGCTTTAGCTTGCTGCTGGGTAAGAGGCTACGTGGGCCAGACGCAACCTGAAGGTTGTACTCTAAACGCCTGTTGCCCCAACTTAGAAACTCCGCCGTAAGTTATTGGCCCCTCAATCGAGAGCTGTTCAGAGTACAAGCTTTAGCTTGCTGCTGGGTAAGAGGCAACGTGGGCCAGACGCAACCTGAAGGTTGTACTCTAAACGCCTGTTGCCC
>JANNJZ010000120.1:0-2350 GCA_031396065.1 Pyrinomonadaceae bacterium
TTTGCCGGACTGCTGCTGGCGATCTCGGGCATGATCATCGGCTCCCTGCTGCCGCAGCGCTACGGCGTGCAACACCATCCCCATCCCCATCCGAAGGCAGCATAGGTCCACGGGCGCCACGCGCGAATTGCAGTCCCGGGCCGGCCGGACCAGCCCGAAGTGTTCGGCGGCAGCGAGGACTGGATGGCCCATCTCCTCGGAAAATACTTGACGCAATGTCGTCTATAAACGACGGCGCGCTCAAAAACCAAGTGCAACATTTCTCGGAGAGAATGTTGCATGGGAAAAAGCTACAGTCAGTTGAGTATTGAAGAGCGAACGATGATCCAGACACAGCTGGGGATGGGAATCAAACCGGCAGCGATTGCCCTGGGGTTGAATCGTTCGCCATCCACGCTTTCGCGCGAACTCAGCCGGAACGGCTGGGTACGCGCGAAAGTGTGCTGCGGTCCTGGACGCCCGCGGATGGCGGGCGGCTACCGGGCTGTCGCCGCCCAAGAGCGCGCCAATATTTGCACGGTTACGCCGCACGTTGAGCGTCGCCTGCGACCACAAGCCCCGTTGTGGGCTCGTGTGGTGCGATACCTGAAGAAGGGCTACTCGCCTGAACAAATTGCCGGCACACTGGCGCTTGTGCATACAGACACGCCTTCGCTGCGGGTTTCTCATGAAACCATCTACACCGCGATCTACGCCATGCCGCGTGGGGAGCTGCGCACGCAAGTGATTAGCTGGTTGCGGTTCGGCCACGCCAAGCGCCGTCCCCGTGCACGGGGCGAAGACCGGCGAGGGCGCATCCCTGACATGGTCAGCATCCATGACCGGCCGCCTGAAGTTGACGAGCGGCTGATACCAGGACACTGGGAGGGTGATCTGATCAAGGGGGCATACAATCGCTCGGCCGTCGGTACGCTGGTCGAGCGCACAACCTTGTTCACGGTACTGTCCAAGATGAAAGACGCAAGCGCAGAATCGGCGTTGAGTGGCTTCAGCCGTGTGCTCAATCGTATCGAGGCTCAAAAGCGACTGTCGATGACTTACGATCAGGGACGGGAAATGGCCGAGCACCAACGGTTGACTGAGGCCACCGGGGTGAAGGTGTACTTTGCCGATCCGCACAGCCCATGGCAGCGTGGCATCAATGAGAACATCAATGGGCTGCTGCGACAGTATTTGCCCAAGGGCACCGACTTGAGCGGATACACCCAGGCGCAGCTCGATGCCATTGCTTGGCAACTGAACACCAGACCACGCAAGTCGATGGGCTTCCGCTGCCCTGCTGAGTTGTTCACCCCGGACGCCTTCGATTTTAAGCAGCATCATGCTGCGCTTTTTGCACTTGGTCATTGAAACCGCCCATCTATAATTGTACTCTGCTGTTCAGTATCCTCAATCGAAGAGCTGACGCTTCGCGTCGACTCAATGGCCCCGCGAAGCGCAGCCCAACCAGCAGCTGCAGTGGACACCCACCGCACAAATATCGCTTGTTCCACAGATACTCCGCTGATCCACGGGACTGTTAGGCAAAGCAGAGCAACAAATTCATTGGGGGCATGATGGACAAGACTACGGTGCTGGATCGACTAGCTCAGGACAAACCGCTATTTCACCACCTGGATGATGACGGAGTGCGGCGCGTGGCCTTGGCCGGCATCACCGCCCAGCCAGGCGACACCAGTTGGGCTGTCGGATCGGGGATTCTGCGGTGGATTGCTGATCACCTGTCCTGCGAGATGATAACAGCTGAGACAGGCGCGGGAAAAACCACGGTTCTGTTCGCGGCACTTGCCAAACACCACTACTGTTGCACAGTCTCGCAGAGGGAAGCAGACAAAATCCGCGCTTACCTGGAGCAAATTGGGGTCCCAAACGATAAACTTACCTTCCTGATTGGAACGACAGACGAAACGTTATCCCGGCTTGGGAGTAAGACACTCTTCGACTTTGCCTACATTGACGGGTGCCACGGCTACCCATTTCCGGCACTGGATTGGCATTATATCGACAAGCATCTCAATGTCGGCGGCATCCTCGGGATGGATGACGCGCAATTGCGCCCCGTCCGCGAACATTGCGAGTTTTTAGAAGAGAACGGAAACTACCGGCTGGCCGACATTGTCAGTTTCGCCCGGTTCTACACGAAGCTGACAGACCAGAACCGCGAGTGGATCGATCAGGCCTACAGTAGGGCCAAGAAGGACCCGGGTGACTGGCGGTTGCTGACGCGGATCAGACGGAAGGCCACCAAATGGCTCAAGCCTTACTTGTATTAAGTCTGCGGGAATAGATTATTTGGAGTAGACGCTCTTGGAATAACATCCTTCCTAACACGCGGCGTGAACAGCGCGGT
>JANNJZ010000158.1:0-16746 GCA_031396065.1 Pyrinomonadaceae bacterium
AGAGTACAAGCTTTAGCTTGCTGCTGGGTAAGAGGCTACGTGGGCCAGGCGCAACCTGAAGGTTGTACTCTAAACGCCTGTTGCCCCAACTTAGAAACACCGCCGTAGAGGACGAGTTTCATCCTGTTATCTGCTTGCGGTGCGTTCTATCAGCCCGAATGATTGTCTGGGGAGCCGTGTGCGTTAATTGCGCACGCACGATGCGGAGCAGTTTTGTTTCCACCGCTTCCCCGCTTCTGTGTGCGGCCGGTGTTTCCCTACTCTGCTCAACCATCTGTCGCCTCCTTCCCTCCGGCGGCATTACCCGCCTTCACAGGTACTATGAGACGATCCGACTCCCTGCTGCTCGTTTGCCTTCCTCCCTTTGCGCGGTTGTTAGGCATACTCTCGGTCTCTCTTCTCTTACTGCGTTGAGTTGTTCCTCCGAAAGCAGCGGCCGGGTCTCCCGGGTTGCCGTGCAGTCTCGATGTCACGCATGCCATGGTCCCCGACCCCGAGGAAGCGTTCATCACCTCGCCCTTGCGGTGATGCCCGTGTTGACTGACGCACATTTTGACGCCGTCGTCCTTCCTGTTGACTTGATTACGGGGCTCTATCCGTTCAACCTTTCGGCTTACGGCCTGCGTGCTTGCTGGCCTACGCTTAGAGTCCAACATTACTGTTACGACTCCCAAGATCTCGCTACGCGGTGGCTGGCTAGGCCTTCCGAGATGGGCTTCTCTCCCACTAGACTTCACGGTATTGCCCGGTCGCTCCAACAATCGCAAGCCTGAACCCGGTTTTGGTTTTGTCACGATTTGCCATTTACCATTTCCGGTTCTATCCATTACCATCAGTCGACACCCGGAGCTGACTATGCCTGAAACCATGACAACCTATGAGCATGTACAACTCGACGCTGACAGTACGCCAACCATTGTCGGCACGAACATGAAAGTTGTGGAGCTGGTGATGGCCCAACTAGCTCATGGCTGGAGTCCGGAGGAGCTTCACTTCCAGCATCCCTACCTATCTCTGGGCCAGATTCACTCTGCCCTGGCTTACTACTGGGATCATAAAGCCGAACTCGACGAAGACATTGAACGCCGCCGCCAATACGCTGAAGAACAGCGCAGCATGGCAGATACCTCTCCGCTCGCCAGCAAGCTTCGCGACCAAGGGCTGCTTGCGTGACCGTCGCGCTGTACATGGATGAGCATGTGCATCGCGCCATCACGACCAGTTTGCGTTTGCGAGGCGTCGATGTTTTGACTGCCCAGGATGACGGTCGGCGACATGTTCCTGATCACGTTCTCTTAGATCGTGCAACGGAACTGCGGCGCATTCTTTTCTCGCAGGACGAAGATCTTTTGGTTGAGGCGAATCTCCGCCAGAGAAACAGCATTCCTTTTGTCGGAGTCGTGTATGCACACCAACTACAAGTCTCCATCGGCGTTTGCATCCGCGAGCTGGAACTCCTTGCCAAAATCGCGAACCCAGAAGACCTCACTGACCGCGTTGAATACTTGCCTTTGTGAATAACGGCACCCTTGGGCTTCTCGCCATTCGCGGTGGGCCTTCGCAGCGGTGTTGGGTCAGTTGATTAAGCACTAGGGTCGGGGTCAGGCTTGCGATTTTGCGATTCTGACTCCAGTAAGGACGAATGTTTAGACACCTCGCTCAAGAATTCACCATTAACCATTTACCATTTACCATTCACTAGGTAGACAACGGCGATTTCGACGCGGAGGTCTTCGGCGCGGTGCCACATGCGGTTGCGATGGAGTTCGATCTGTCCGGAGAGTGGCGGAGTGATCATTGGGTTAAGGGCGGCGGGGCGACAAAGGGGAACTTCTGGTTGGATAGCGCGCTCGAGCATCGCACGATCGCAAGCCTGACCCCGGTGTTAAGTCTTCCTCCTTCTGCCTCCTTCTGATCGCTGCGGGGCAAACTTCCGTCGCGGCGAGAGTTTTTGGAGTGCGCTGCCTTGTCAGCGCTTTGGTATTCGGCGACCTGTCGCCGCAAGTCGGTGATGGAATATGAAGCCAGCAGGGGTCCAATGATGCTGAGGACGGCGGCGACAGGTCGCCGATTACCAAAGCGGAAACAGGTTACCGCACTCCAAAAGTGAGATGCGCGTCATGGTCGACGGCACCGATTCCACTCCCTCTATCGGAAGTGACGGCACCATCTATTTCGGCAGCGACGACAAGAAGCTGTACGCGATTGGAACTGGGAAGTGAGCCGTGGGGACCGAACCCCTCCGTGGGCTGCGGGGAAAGCAGCGGCAGGGTCTCCCGGGTTGCCGTGCAGTCTCGATGTCACGCATGCCATGGTCTCCGACCCCGAGGAAGCGTTCATCACCTCGCCCTTGCGGTGATGCCCGTGTTGACTTCCGCACATTTTGACGCCGTCGTCCTTCCTGTTGACTTGATTACGGGGCTCTATCCCTTCAACCTTTCGGCTTACGGCCTGCGTGCTCGCTGGCCTACGCATAGAGTCCAACATTACTGTTACGACTCCCAAGTTCTTGCTACTCAGTGGCTGGCTAGGCCTTCCGAGGTGGGCGCCTCTCCCACTAGACTTCATGGTATTGCCCGGTCGCTCCAAAATCGCAAGCCTGACCCCGATCGAAGTCTGCTATTAACAAACCTTGGATTTTATGAACCCGTTGGGCTGTGCTTCACGTACAAGATGAGTGCTGGATCGATGCTATCGCGCGTGTTCTCGGCCAGAATCGCGCTAAAGCAGGTGTCTAATAATCTGTAATGCGACGGACTACTTCAAATAAAAGGCCGCATCGATCAGATCTTTATTTAGTCGAATGGCTTTGATATTCGCGTTAGTGAAGCCTTGTGGCGGAATAATCAAGAAAAAATCTGAAGCTTCAAAGACTACTTCCAATGGGCCAACCGTGCGATTGTCTTGTGGGAACTGCAAGCCCATTGCCTTTACAGTTTCAACTTGATCGTTCTTGATTAGGAAATTGGTCTGTTGCGGTTTTCCACCACCGTATATGGGTGAAATTTTTGGAAAGGCGTTGTTCGCGTAGATGGATAACACGGAGACGAATATGAAGGTAAAATAGAAAAGGTCGAAGATCCTGTAAAACTTGGAATTCTTATTACTCTGCGCATGTTCGGATAACAGGTGAGTTCCAAGTTCGCTTACCTTCGTGCGAATATTGAATATGCCGAGAGCGCCAAAAAAAAGGGCAGAGATTATTGTCCAATGACCCGTATACCGAACTGTGTTAGCTTCTGTCAGAACACTTAGGACAAAGCCAAGTGCCGTGTATCCGATAAAGCAGGCGATAAGGAAGGAACCAGTCGCTTTAACGATAGCTTTACTTTTGTTGGCGGCCTTTCGTGCTTCAAAGATTTGTCGAGCGCGATCGAAGATCACAATTAACAAGCAGCACATCAATCCTACAAGAAATGCCCAAAGCATTCCCACCATGACGTACTCAATCTGCAGAAAACCAAGATAATAAATCCCATACTTTCGAACGTGCTGGTTTAGGATCAGGAGACCGATAACATAAGCTAGGGCGAGCATGCCAACTGCAACTTTAGATGCACTCTCAATAGGTCCGCCCCACTTCGAAAAGTCAATATACTGCTTTCCACCAGCGTCTTCATTCTCCGCTTTATTGTCTTCGGCCATTTGAGATTGTGCTCACATGAAAGGAAAGCCAATCCGGAGGGTAGAAATTATTCGGATTGTGAAGGCATCAACCGACGAACCGTTACAACGGTATCTAAAAGCGAGTCGGCAGAAAAGCAACGATGCGTCAATCCCAAATCAGCCAGGCGATGTTTGGGCTTTGCTCTGTTAATGATTGCTTGATGAGGCTTGTCCACTTGAAGCAAGTCGATCTCGTCTTGATGTTGAACGAATACCATTATGTGTTCCGTATCGCGTAGCGTATTACTCAATGCTTTTGCGCTCTTCGGACTGGCTGCACCGATTGCGACTTGATACGGTCTGTCTTCCGATTGAGTGGACGAGTCCTGAATGCGATTGTGTCCTTCCACATATGCAATAACCGAAGGATCGAGAATACCTTTAATTTGTTCTGATAATATTACCAAATCAGCGGGTGTCGGATTTTCAGGCCATTCGATGCCGTCGCCCAATCCTAATCTGTCCAGAATGCTTTTACCTCCCGAAATAACCTTGGCAATATCCTTCTGAAAATCTTCAGGAAAGCCATATTGCTGAAGGACTGGTCTACTCACCTTTAACAATTCGGCCTGCCGTTCTGGATTCATCTCACGTCGAGCCATTATCGAGTTGCTTGTTGCCAGAGTCATTTTGTCATGAAGTTCCCGAAGCTTATCTGCCAAATCGATTCTGTCTTGTCCAGATAACAACAATACTTCCCATGCTAGATCGCCTTCAGTGCAATATGGAGTCAGCGTGAATTGACGAACACGCTGAACCAGTAGTTCATCAAGATCGCTTCTATCCTTGCTGGTTAGCAATTCCCGTATGAGCACATTAGAAATCACGTGACGAACATTTAGTGCATTCAAACTCAGAATAGTTTGATATCCTTCCGCTTCGTTTGCATGACACAGTTGCACATAAAACTTGGTGTCAAAGTAAATCGTGTATGCTCTTTTCATCTTTCAATTATTCCAAACCATTGCGCCATATTAAAATCAAGTGCTGGTCGATGAATTCCCTTCGTTCGTCGTGTCCTCGGTGTAAACGGACCAAATTTCATCTTTTGTTAGCGTGCCTACCCCACAATTTGAAGTCGATACCATGTGATCACCGCCGATGTTTGGCTGGTTGGGAGTCGCATCGAATCCGATACTATTAGAACCTCTGTCCAGTCGTTCTCTCGGAGAGATAGTCGCTAATTGCATAGTAACTAATTTGGTCTATTACTCTCGATTCAAACGTGTGTAGTGTTTGTCAAATTCAGCAAAGATATTTGGGTTATAAAAGTCCTTTTTCGCACTTCGCGGGTTTCCAGGATCTAAGTAGCGAGAATTTGCGTATCGATTGTCATTCACCAAAGGCTTTCGAATATCGTGATATTTTTGATTAATTATGAAATCAATGTATCGCTCCCGTAGCCGTCGAGTAAGGGCGTCATAGTCCCAAGGATAACGGTTGCGAATATCCTCTTCCGTGATGGCCACTTGTGGCGCGCTTGGATCATTCGTAAGTCTGACTCGGGCAACAGCATCCGTCGGTGCCCGTTTAAAGGATAAGTTAACTTCCAAGGCGACGTGAAAGTCTGCTCCTGGCTCTCCAACTACTTGGCCCACGAGATCGGAGAGATACCCAACGAGCTTTTCCTCATCATTTGAAATCGAAACCGCAGTCGCCGTTCCGGGTGTCGACAGGAAACCGATCGGCATCAAGTAAAAATGATCGGTTGAAAGGTCGATCGAAAACCATCGCTTTCCTAACTCGATGAAATTTTTCACGCAAGCAGTACCTATCTCAAGCACTCGTTTTGCGAGAAACGGACTTGCTTCTATGTAGTGGACTGCACTGTCTCGTATGGCGATGAGAGCCTCGAGGTTGCCTCTCAATGCTGGAGAAAGTCGCGTTGTGGCTTTCTTATCCAATTCGACGATAGCCTGTCCTAAGCTCAGGGTGTGAAAGTGACCGGAGCGATTCCTTCTTGGATAGAGCCTTGCCGTAAGCTTTCCTTTCCTTGTTTGGTGTGGTTCGTATATGTAAATACACCGAGGATCGTTGTTGTTGTCGGCGACAAGTTTTGCCTTAAGAAGCAGTTCCCACGCGTTGAGCGCCAAAATCGAAAACGTCTCTTCACGATAGGCAAATCGGGGTTTGTTATAAATTTCGATAGCCGCCAACAAGGCAGCTTCGGCCTTTCTTACCAATCTTGAGGAGCGTGAAATCGGGGGCATTAAAGGTCGTGTCCTTAAGTGTGATTAGGGATCACCCTGGAAGCCTGCAGTTTTCTGAAGAACCCTGGCTAGCACGAAGAAATGCGGGCACTCTCCGGAAAAACCTCATATGGAGCGCATCTTCATTTATTCATCCCAACTGTCACGGTGCGACCCCCCGTCTGATACTGCGAGATCATCTTCCCATTTCGAATCAAATCGCCTTTCGTATTCCCACTCTAGGTGGCCCCTAATATTGTCGATTGTGGGCCTGCCCCGAGCGCCTCGTAGGAACATCTCTAGAATCAACGTCGCAATATGCTCGTCGTCAGCTCTTAATTGATAGCCCATGGAAAGAAATCTGCTGGTGGTATTTCCCCGACTCAGCCGAGCATTCATCACCTCATAAACATGATGGGGACTTGCCAATATCTGGCCTGTAAACAGCTCAAACAGAGTGATTCCCAATGAATATATGTCTGATTTCACCGATACATCTCTTGGCGAGATGGCTTGCTCAGGGGACATGTATTTCATCGTGCCCAAGCCTTTTTGGTTGGTTACCGTGAGTACGCCTGTCGAAAGTGAGGCCTGAAAATCTCCCCACTTTACGATGCCAAAATCGCCCAGCTTTACGAAAGGGTAGCCTTGATCCGGCGGGATTTTGGCAACAAAGATATTGGCTGGCTTAACATCTCGATGAATTAGTTTGACTCGGTGGAGCTCAGTCAATGCGTTCGCAATTTGAATGGCGATGTGGAGCTTTGATTGGTCTACTGAGAACTGACCCTTGATCTTGGCAAAAAACTTCCGGATGTAGTTATCAAGTTGCCGGCCTCGCACGTACTCCATGAGCAGAAAAGGATTCCTTGGTTCCGCTTGACTCAAACGCACTGCCTTCTTCATTCTCGCAGTAAGCAAAAACTTGCGCTAGATGCGGGTGGTCCAGTTTGGCTCCGCGTTCGCCTTCCCTCTTGAATCGAATAGCCACGTCGTCAAAGGCGGATTCTTCCAAGTATTTTGGATCCGGAGCTAGGAATTTGATAGCTCTCTCAGCCTCGTCACTGAGTCGCGTTACTCTTCGCACTAGACCAACAGCTCCATCCCCAAGATGACCTTCTACCCTGTACTCGCTGCCACCTAATCTAAACACCTGCCCTGCAATAGGTCGGCATAATTCACGGCTGAGAGGATGTGCCATCTGGAAAGCTCCTTCGACTAAATCGTTGAGAACACGCCTTATCGAAATTATCCTTCGAAGTAAGAGTTGAAGGATTCCAGATTCACCTACGTGCGGGTCCGCCCGGTCGTCGGGTGTGAGTTCCTACAGTCCGGAGTCTTATCATGATTCCTAAACTGAGGCGAGGGCTTAAGGCATACCCTAACGAAAGCCTCGATTGGCGGAAGGAGTCGGCCCAGTCTCGCTAGGTTATTTGTACTCAACCAACGTGAAACGCGAAATGAATCCGTCCGCCTGCAACCGCATGCCAGTTTCGTTTGCTTCCTTCCGGGTCGGGAAGCGTCCGATCTGAACTTGATAGAGCGAGTTCTTCCGCCGAGAAGTCTTGATAACTCGCGCCTGGATTCCTGAAGACTGGAGGCGCGAGCCAAGTTCGTTTGCTTCTGATTCCTGTAAACCCGTTCCCACTTCGAACGCCCATCTTCCTCGGCCGTGGTTGAGAGTGATATTAGGATCGATCTGCGGAACTGTTTTTGCCAGATCTAGCGGCTTACACTCAACCCTCTCCGGGTGCTCGCGACAAAGATCCATGTACCGTGTGTAAAAGCCCTTACCATCGTATGCAGCGAAGGCTACATACGAAAGAAATAAGGCGGCGGCAATGAGCCGGTATCGACCAGCCTTGTCGGCCCATGGATCCGAGGAATTACTTTTGGCGATAGCGTTGTTCATTGATTTCAATCCTGATTAGCAATGGAGTCGACTGCAGCGATCGTAACTCCCACAACAATCCCAAAAAGAACTCTGGCGAGGAGCGGCATCCGCTCTCGGGTAAAAAGCTGACGCAGCGGCTCTACCGTTATACCGGAAAGCAAACCCATCAAAAGGCTACAATTGGCCAGAAACAGCGTTACCACCAGCATCGCGAGGTCGAAGATCGGCGGCGAGGCCTTAGTGAAGAGTCCTTGCAGAAGGGTCTCAGCGCTTCCTGGCATCAACGCGTAAGTTGCCCTCACGATATCGAGGTCGATCAGTATCAGAGACGTGGCAGCCCACGCGCCATTGATTACGGCACGATATTCGTCATTGGCTGAGCAAACGAGAAGTGATAATCCCGCTGCCGCCCCGACGGTGAATCCAGCCGCGAAGGCCTTATGTAAGTCTCTACCGCACAGGTGCGCAGAGGTCAGCTGATCGATCAACTGTCGACCAAGGATGGCGAGTACGGCTGTGATCGCCACCAGGGCCAGCAAAATCAACACAATAGTGGTAAGGCCGGAAAACAAGAAAGCGAGAATCGGAAGCACATTGTCGATCAGCCATGCGCTTATCAAGGCTAGAATGGGGCTAATGTATTCGCGCCACAAAGGCACTACCACGAGCCACACGAAGGCGACTGTCGCCACAATCCCAGAGATAACCAAGAAGAGCCTAATCGAAAGCGTACTAAACAGTTCTTTGATCCAAGCAAGGATTTGCTCCCGCGAAAGATCTTTGAGGAAGCCAAGTAAAGGGATGGCAGCAGCCAGCACTACGAGCCCGATTACGGTAACCAGCACCGGCGTCCAAAGAAGAAAAGCCAGGATGCCGGCAATTATCCAATGGAGGAAACTGTACACCCAGGCGACCGCATAAAGGACGCCTCCTACTAGAAACACGAAAAGCGAAATCCAGGTGAGCGCGAAAACGCCTAAGAGCAAACCACCTACGCCGGACACGAAGATATTGACGGTTTGATGGCGCAGAGAGTTGAGAAGGAGCAGGCTGACGAAGACGGTGAGTGATAGCATCACCCAGCGGAAAAGTAGCTCCAACCAAAAAAAACGCTCCCCAGGCAGGCGGCCGTATAGGTTGTCGGGAATTGCCGCAAGACCGAGTAGAGCGTTGCCGCTCGTCGTTCCGGCCCACCCTTGGGCAAGATACCTGAGCACGCCGTTCAGCGAGAAAATGGAGACGACAATCCCGCAACTGAGGACGAGGATTGCCTGAAAGAACAAAAACCTCTTTGCAACCGGAGCGGTAATATCCATGATCGTGGGTCCTATGTGAGTGAGGCCGAACCTTGGATTCGTGTTGCTTCCGGACGGCGCTCGTGAGACTGACTGGCGCGAGTACCAGTCGGCAATTATGCGTCTTGAGGCACGTGAAGATATTACCAGAGGGCAAGGAAGTCAATAGATTTAAAGATCATAGATTTAACGATCAGTCAGGCCAAGTTTCCACGACGCCATCACGGCGATGACCAGGAACATTAACGTTACGAAGACGAAGATATCGGGATCGGCGTGTACATGGTGATCGGGGTCAGGCCTGCGATTCTGCGATCACAGGAAAGGGGCGAGGGTGGGCCTTTGATTCTGCGATTCTCGCCGATGAAGCGATTCGCTCCTCGGAATTCCAGTACGACTTGGCTTAAACAACACCTATCGGGAGGCTGAAATTGAGAATTGCACAAATCGCAGACCTGACCCATGTCCCGAGGCTCACTGCCACGTCGGCCTTGGTTCATAATCCGGCCCTTCTCGGCCGGTTCAATCTTGACGTTGCGGAAGAGAATCGAATCGCTTGCTTCCACGACCTCGCTGGCCCGAATGCCACGGAAGATACAATCAACAAAACTCACGCCGTCAATAACTGCGCCGGGGAAACCGGTGATCGACATCACCCGCGGACTGGCCACATCACCTGCAGTCTGTTTGTGCTTCTGACATTTTCTAGACGGACGTTGCGCACGGCCGGTTTGTAGTGTGTTCAGCATTCATAACGCGGGACGCGAAAGTCATGCGTTAGTCTGCCGAAATGGTCTGCCGAAATGATATGAGTCTGAGAATAAGAACAAGAGTAGTTGCTGCGTGCTGTTTCGCCGGTGTTCTCTTCGCCCTTGCGCAATCGATTTCTGCTCAGCAGCTGACGTTTGCAGACATTAAAAGATTGCCCGTTCCTCCAGCGGGCCAGCGATTTTCATACGCTAGCAATCCCTTTATCTCTTTTTCATCGACGCCGACCGGCATGCCAACCAACCCGGGCAACTCATCGAGACGAAACGCGCGTCCCGACTTCTCTGCCCAACTCATCCGTAGCGTGAAACGAATCGCAGTCGCTTCTTCCCGCCTGTCTTTTGGCGGATCAGCGCGTTTATTCTGCAAACCCAACACGCCGCAGCAGATCTGTGAACCTGGGGTCTAAGCGAAAACTATCCGTAAAAGACGGACTGACTTTGAGGAAACGCAGGTCACTGGATCGGGCGTCGTAAGCCTTTTCAAGCCATTCGAATGCTTGATCTTCCTCCCCGAGGGCGGCGTGAACTTCCGCTATGTCACACGGCGAGACGTAGCTTCGCTGCGATTGCTCCTTCAAACGGTTGAGTATGTCCCGGGCCTGATCTGCTCTGCCCGACGCGGCATAGGCGTGTGCGAGCACCGCCGAAATGCCCGGAGTCTCTGCTCTGCTTCCGGAAAGTTCTATAACCCTTTGATACTCCGCAATGGCTTCCTCATACATCCCCTTAAACGCGTAAGCTATCCCAAGGCGGCCGTGAGCCAGGGCGAAGTTCGGGTCCATCTCGAGCGTTTTCCGCAGGCTCTCTATCGCCCGATCATACTGCTGCGCAAAGAATAAAGGCGCCGACAAGTCCGCGTTGATGATAAGGGAGAGCGGGTCAAGCTCGGAGGCCCGTCTGATCTCCACCGCGGCCTGATCGAATCGTCCCATGATCATCAAATGCCTGCCGTACGCGTGGTGCGCAGTCGCGTAGTTCGGGTTGATCTCGATGGCCCGCTTGTATTCTTCTTCGGCGGCCGGGAAGTCCCAGTCGAAGGTCGATTTAATTTTTGCCAGTGAGATATGCGCTTCGGCGATTGTGTCGTCGATCTCCAGCGCCTTCATCACCGCTGCCCTTGCTTTCGCAAAGCCGTCCTTTGAAGGCGTTACATTAGTGTGGCTCAGCCTGATGTAGCAGTCAGCAAGCCCGGCATAAGCCAACGCATAGGTCGGGTTACAATCGATCGCCTGTTGAAAGTATTCGATGGCTCTCCTGATGGCCGCTTCGTTGAAAAACTTATTCTCGTAGTAACGACCCTTCAGATAAAGGTGATAGGCTTCTGTGTTCTCAGTGTAACGTTTGGTGAGACGTTTCTTCTCGTCGACAGTTAGTTTTAACCGCAGCTTCTCAGAAATCTCCCGCGAAATCTCTTCTTGCAACGCAAAGATGTCCGAAAAGTTTCGCCGGTATTGCTCGCCCCAGAGTTGCGACCCGTCGGCGGCGTCAACCAGTTCGGTGCCAATGACGATGCTGTCGCCTAATTGCAGTGCCCTCCCAATCAGGACCGCTCTCACGCCCAGTTCGCGCCCGACCGTTTGCGGATCGACCTCTAGCCCTTTATAGCGGAACACGCTGCTGCGTGCCATGACACGCAGTTTGGGTATTTGCGAGAGAATGTTGATGATGCTCTCAGTGATGCCGTCGGAAAGATACTCCGCATTCGGGTCACCGCTCGCGTTAACGAGCGGCAGGATGGCGAGAGAATCTATCGCCTTGCGAGACCGCCGCTTCAGCACCGGCGTCACTGTACGGCTCAAGTCAGACATTTGTGCTGGCCCTTTAACAGTTTCAGCCGCTGCTCGCCCCTTATCTGCAGACGCAGCTCCGCCGTCCGATCGTGAATGCTTAGACCGCTCCAGTTCAGCATCAATCTCTAGACTCTGCTTTAGCCTGCGGAGATCGATGGCCAGGTCCTTGGCCGTTTGATAGCGTTCTTCCCGATCTTTTCGCAGTGCCTTGCTGACAATCCATTCCAGCGTGTCCGGAATCTCTCGTTGGTAGGTTGCGAGCGTCGGTGGTTGTCGCTCCAGTATCGAGACGATCATGTCGCTGATCGTAGCCCCTTCGAACGGTCGGCGTCCGGCCACCATTTCGTAAAGCACCACCCCAATGCTGAAAATGTCGGTCCGCGCGTCCAGCGCCAGTCCGCGCGCCTGCTCCGGTGACATGTACTGAGCGGTCCCGAACACCACACCCGGTTCCGTCTCGATCAGAGTCGATGCATCAGAATCAACTGTCGGCCGAGCGGAGGACTTCGCCGTTAACTTGGCGAGCCCAAAGTCCAGGACCTTAACGTAGCCGTCCTGGCGCAGCATGATGTTCTCCGGCTTGATGTCTCGATGCACGATCCCGGCCGCGTGCGCCGCCGCCAGAGCAGAGGCGACCTGGGTGGCAATATCAAGTACTCCTCCCATCTCCATCCGTGCGCTGCTCGCCAGCGACGCGCGTAGCGTCTCACCGTCGATGAACTCGGTGGCAATGAAATGCGCCGAGCCCGCTTGTCCGATCTCATAAATGGTAAGGATGTTCGGGTGATTGAGGGCTGATGCGGCTTTGGCCTCCTGGATGAAACGGCGCATCCGTCTCTGATCAAAGGCGACCTCGGCGGGCAGAATCTTCAACGCTACAGGACGTTCGAGTTGCGTGTCCCAGGCGAGGTAAACTTCGCCCATGCCGCCTGCGCCGAGAGGGGAGCGGATTTCATAACGTCCGAAAAGAGTGCCGGCGGCGATGGTCAAGTCAGTTCCGAGAGGCGCATCACGTACTATGATTACGACTCAGTTTATAACCGACGCGACGTGGCATCAAGAATTCCGACTCTCTACTACTTGCCACTTATGACGAACGTCAATACCACGCTGGTCGCCGTCAGGCTTTCGGTGCGCACCGCCACATCAACATCCCGCTGCCCGCTTGATTCCAGTACGGCCTTGCTGCAAAAGTCACAGGCTCAGAGAAAGTTTTCGCCGCGTAGCGGCGGTTGAATTTAGCCCGGCCTTTTAAGGCCGGGACCTCCGAAAGATCAAAGACATCGTCGCGTAGCGACGGTTGAACATTCACTCAATCGTCGCTACGCGACGTGACTTGCTTGCCGTTACGATCCCGGCCTTAAAAGGCCGGGCTAAATTCAGCCGTCGCTCTGCGACGAAGCCGAACGGTGCGATAGAAACCGAGGTCAGACTTGCGATTTTTGCGATTCTGATTGGAGGACCTCCGAGAAGACCGAGACTGCCGATTTAGAATCGCACAAATCGCCAAGCCTGACCCGCGATCTGAACGCGACCACTCAACCGTCGCCTTCCGGGATCAATAACCGCTGCATCAATAACCAATAGCGAGTCCATCTTTGCGTGGATCGGACGCGCCCTTCAGAGTTCCGTTTACCGGATCAATTGTGATTGCCTGGCCCCCACCCATCGATGATCTCTCAGTATGCCAGGAGGTGAAGCCCGCAGGTGGCCCAAGGCGATTAGCCGGTCAATCACTGTTGCCGGAATTTCATCCTCGAGCAAGACGCCCCGACGACTCTTATAACGGTAGCGCGGTGCATCAATCGTTTGCTGCACCCCACCGATCCATGACATTAACCAACACCTGAAGATGTCCCTGGGGCTGGCCGCCACCCATAACGCCGAACGACATGAACAGCTTGTTGTCTCGAAAGACCATCGCCGGAATGATCGTGTGAAAAGGGCGCTTGCCCGGCTCGAGATGGTTGGGGTGCGTAAGGATTAGGATGCGGTTAGGCCTGCGATTTGCGATTGTCAATTCAGCAGCCTATTTCTCGGAAGGAATGCTGCGGAAAGTACTCGCCAAGAATCGCAAATCGCAGGCCTGACCCCGGTCTGGTTTCCCGGCACCGGTCTGGTTTCCCGGCACTCTATTGAATGTGTGGAATGGCGGGTGTATAAGTTGGCCGAGCCCGGTGTCTCTAACTTTGGGGTACTGTCATCAATAATTCGCGGCTGAAGCTGTCGCTGTGAAGCTTAAGGTATGCATCATTTCGTTGCTCGTTCAAGAGGAGGATTCGCTATGAAGCGCTTGCTCGCGCCCCTACTCGGCCTGGCCGTGCTGACCGCCGCTGTCGTGGCGTGCAAGCTGAGTTCATCGAACTCTACGCCGCCCCCCTGGCCCATGGTCCACCACGACTTGCAGCACACTGGCAGGACCGCCAACCTGGGGCCACCGTCGGCGGACAAGAAGTGGGACTTTGGGATCGGCGATGCGGGACCATCCTCTGCCGCCATCGCCTCAGACGGCACGATCTACGTCGGCAGTAACGACCAAAGGCTCTATGCCCTCAAGCCTGACGGCACGAAGAAGTGGGCGTTCCTGGCGGGCGGCAAGGTGCAATCCTCTCCGGCCATCGGCTCAGATGGCAAGATCTACATTGGCAGCCTCGACAACAAGCTCTACGCCGTCAAACCTGATGGCACGAAGGAATGGGAGTTCGCAACCGGTGGTCTTGTGACATCTTCTCCGACCATCGGCTCAGACGGTACGATCTATTTCGGCAGCTGGGACAACAAGCTATACGCGCTCAAGGCCGACGGCACGAAGAAGTGGGAGTTTGCGACCGGCGGCGCCGTCAGCGACTCTCCCGCCATCGCCTCAGACGGTACGATCTACTTCGGCAGCGAGGACGCGCTATACGCCCTTGCGCCTGACGGCATGAAGAAGTGGGAGTTCGTTACACCAGACGGCGTTAGTTCAGAGCCCGCTATCGCCTCCGACGGCACAATCTACTTCGGCGGCCATCAAAAGAAGTTCTACGCGCTCAACCCCGACGGCACGAAGAAATGGGAGCTCGCAACCGGTGATTTGGTGACGTCCTGCCCCGCCATCGCCTCAGACGGTACGATCTACTTCGGCACTTGGGGCCGCAAGCTCTACGCCGTCGGACCCGACGGCACGAAGAAGTGGGAGTTCAGTACCGGCGGCCTCATCAACGCGTCTGCCGCCATCGCCTCCGACGGCACAATCTACTTCGGCAGTGGGGACAAGAAGGTCTACGCCATCAATCCCGACGGCACCCGGAAGTGGGAATTCGCGACCGGCGGCGAGGTGCAATCCTCTCCCGCAATCGCCTCCGATGGCACGCTCTACATAGGTAGCTTCGACAAAAAAATCTACGCTATCGGATCGAAGAGTCGATGAGGGTGTCTCGATCAGTTCCATGCGGTAGTTCTGTCTCAATAATGTTGAATCAAGATCGGAATTCGCAATTTGGGTCAGGCCTGCGATCTTGCGATTCTCAATCAGGAGTCAACGCGGCGTGGTTTGATCAAAGCGTTGCCAAAAAGCAAATTGACGTGCTAAGTTCGGCGCATGGCAACTACCTCAGAAAGTCTGGCGTTTGATCGCGGCGTGCGCCCTATGCTGGAAATTGTTTTGCCGGAAAAAGCTGACGCTGTGATTGGTTTTCGCGCCGACCCTGAACTGCAAGCCCGCATCGAAGAACTCGCCCGAAAATCGACGGAAGGTAAACTCACGGAAGATGAACGCGCCGAATACGCGGGTTATGTGCGGGCGAACAAGTTCGTCGCTATTCTCAAACGACAAGCGCAGCAGATCGCCAATGCCCAGTCATAGATGATCAGCGCACAGATCAGGTCTCAGGTGCGCGAGCGTGCTCAAAACGCTTGCGAGTATTGTCATCTGCATCAGGATGATTCGCCGCTCGCCGCGCTCCACGTCGAGCACATCACTCCTAGAATTCACGGCGGTAGCGATGACATCGACAATCTGGCCCTTGCCTGCATCGATTGCAATCTCCACAAAGGAACGAATCTAACCGGGATCGATCCCGAAACAAATAAGATCACTGAGTTGTTTCATCCCCGGCGCCAAGCGTGGCAAGACCATTTCGAGTGGCAGGGAATTTATTTGGCAGGCAAGACAGCCACGGGCAGGACTACGATCCGAGTGCTGAACATCAATTCGGAAGATCAGGTGGCGCTGCGTTCTTCGTAATCAAGCGAGCTGAATATGCGTGCTGTTTCGCGGGTGTCCTCTTCGCTCTTGCACAATCAATTTCTGCTCAGCAGCTGACGTTTGAAGACATTAAAAGATTGCGGTTCCCCCAGCGATTTTCACGGTAGCAATCCCAACGAGTTTGGTGAACTTCGTTTACCGGACGGAAGGAGACCACAACCGGTCGGGATCGTGATTCACGGCGTGATTCACGGCGGCAGGTTGGTACTCGCAATACGATCTAGATCAGTCCGAAGCCCGCGGAGCGGCCGGCAGCATAGAGCCTAGGGTGGAGCGCAGCGGAACCCCAGGAAACCGCAGTTGGAAAAATAATCAAAGCCCGCGGAGCGGCCGATAGTCGAATCATCATGATTGACGTTTAGTAATTGTGACCGCTGTCGGCCGCTTCGCGGGCTCAATTATTTTTGGCGACTTTGACCCTGGGGTTTCGCTGCACTCCACCCCAGGCTTCATGCTTACGTCCGCGTCGCGGACTAAGAACCAATCGTTGCGCTCCACCCCCAGGGTGGGGGCCCCAGCCGAGCATCTCGGCAATCTCAAACGTTTAGAGGTGGGCACCGCCCACCGGTGCGCCGTCGATAAAACCATTCACGCAAATAAACACACTTAATAATTTACCCGGCTCGTTTCATCCACGTCGTCCCGGTGGGCGGCCCGCCACGGCCCCTGTATCGGCCTTGGTGCTTTGAAAATTGGCCAGAGCGGCGGTGCGCTGGCGTTCAAACTCGGCATCGGGCAGGGTGGCTTGCGTCAGCAACTCGGCCAGCAGGCGCATGAAGGCGGCGGTGTTTTTGGCGGGCAGCTCGAAGTTGGCCGACAGGCCGCCCGGGCCGGTGGAAAAACCCACTGTGGCATCCAGCGCCAGCAAGGCCTGTTTGATCTGCTCGGCCGATTTT
>JANNJZ010000209.1:0-6648 GCA_031396065.1 Pyrinomonadaceae bacterium
CGACTGGAGCGCGGTTTCTATCGTTCCGTCGCCTTCGAAACATCGCTGGGCTTAGTGGTGCTACTGGTCACCGCAGTTCTCGTTTTTCTGACACCGGCGCGGAATCATCCAGCCATGGACAACGCTGCAGCCACAGAAGCAATTGTCCAGCAGCGTTAAGGGAGGGACCGAAAGCCTTGAAACTGAACCGGATTGAAAAGGCGTTGATGAACAATCCCGTACGCGCCCTGGTCCAACGCCATTACGAAGCGGCGTTGATGCAACAAATTGGTGGACGCGTTTCCGGTGAGCGTGTGATGGAAATCGGATGCGGGCGCGGCGTTGGCACCGAGATCATATTTCGGCGGTTTGGCGCGCGCGAGGTTCACGCTTTTGACGTGGACCCCGACATGATCGCTCTAGCGCGCAATCGGCTGTCCGGCTTTCCGTACGATCGGTTACACCTGTTCGTTGGTGATGCGGCGGCGATTGAGGCTGAAGATGAGACATTTGACGCGGTCTTTGACTTCGGGATCATTCATCACGTACCGGAGTGGAAGAAAGCAATAAGCGAAGTTGTCCGCGTGCTTCGGCCAGGTGGCCGCTTTTTCTTCGAGGAAGTGACACAGCAGGCCCTCGCCCGCTGGTTCTATCGGACGTTTTTAGACCATCCAAAGCTTGATCGGTTTAGCGCTAGAGAGTTTGTTGATGAGCTTCAAAAACAGGGAATTATGGTGGGCGACACTACTAAAACCTGGTTCTTCGGCGATTTTGTCGTGGGTGTCGGATACAAGGCTTCAAGGATGACTACAGGCGTAGATCGATCAGATGAAAAGGAAACTGGAGGGACTGGCCAGATAGCCAGCTGACCCTGAGTATCAAAAGTTTTGCAAAATGACCGAGATAGTTCACCGGCACACAATACGAAAGCTCGAATAAAAGGAGAGTGGTCTGATGAAGCAACAAAACATGAAGCGTGGGTTACGCGTGCTTTCAGTCGTCGCATTAGCGGCGGTCACCACCACATTAGGTGTTGCGCACCAACATGCAGCTAATGCGCAAGCGCCTGACGAAGCAGCGGTGCGCGAGGTATTACTCAAGAGTGCGATGGCCTTTGAGAAGAACGACGTGGACCTGGTAACGAAGGTCTGGGCGAACGACGAATCCGTCACAGTGTTTGAAAGCGGGCACGCTAACTATGGTTGGGCGGATTACCGTGATCATCACCTATTACCTGAGATGAAGGAGATGAAGAACACGAAGTACACGCTCTCGGATATTAAGGCCAAAGTGTCAGGAAACACCGCATGGGCCACGTTCAAGTATGCGATCTCTGCCGATATCGGAACACGTCACGTTGACGGTGCAGGGTTAGCCACGGCGGTACTTGAAAAACGTGGCGAGGACTGGAGGATCGTCCACTGGCATTCGAGTGCGCCGCGGCGGACGCCGGCGCCTGCTGTCAGCCCGACTCCAAAAACTTAAGAAATTAATCAGGTTTATGTCCCACGGACGTTATTGACAGGATTTTGAACCGTTCACCAGAGGAAGATTACATGTCGTTCCTTCATAGCGCTCTTCGTAAAAGTTGGCGGCTTCTTCCTGAACCGTTTAGGGAACAGATTCGGGGCTTTCCGCCGTTGGTTGTCGTGCGTAACTCGCTCGCCAAGAGACGATGGAAAGGTGCCTCTCACGATGAGATCTTCGACAAGGAATATTTCCAGTTCGTCGATCGCACCACCCAACAGAGCGCCGAGGTCATATCCGACGCGATCATAAATGAGTTCCATCCGTCGTCGGTGGTTGACGTCGGATGTGGGACTGGCGCCCTGCTAGAGAGTCTACGGTCACGTGGCGTGCAAGTTAAGGGCTTGGAGTACGCTCATGCTGCTTTGGAATTGTGCCACTCGCGTCAACTTGATGTGATTAAGTTTGATGTAGCGTCTGACGAACTGCCGGAGTTCGGAAATACCGATTTGGTAATTAGCATGGAAGTGGGCAACCAGTTACATGAGGCCACCGCCGATCGCTACATTGACATGCTTTGCCGAATTGCGCCGCTAGTAGTCTTCTCTTCGGAGATTCCTGGTGGAGGAGACAAATTGGCCCGCAACGAAAGGCCGCATCGCTACTGGATAGAAAAGTTCAATCAGCGCGGCTACCGGTACGATGAAGTGCGATCACTGCAATGGCGAAAGGACTGGAAAGAGAAGGGCACCGCGCCTTGGTTTTCTCGCAATGTGATGATCTTCAAGTCTTCGGCGATAGAGGTTTGAATATAACCAGCCCCCAGACAGTTAGTTTTCTTTGCACAGAGGAGGAATGGATATGCGACGAATCACAGCTTTTCTAGCTTTGTTGACTTTAGTTGTTTTCGGTGCAGCTTGTAGTACTGCCGAGAACTCAAACAGCAATGCCAATACAACGGTGACCGCATCACCGAGCCCGACTGCGACCCAGGCTGCAAACGCCAACGTGCACGACAACATGAACGCAAGCGAGCACAAGAATATGAATATGGGGAATCACAACATGAACGCCAATAAGAAACCTTAGTTGGCTCGCTACTAGACCGTTTTTGAGTGATAACTAATCCGTCGTGGCGTTACGCGACTGCGGAGACAGAGTGTTTATGTCGTGAGGTGACGGCAAAGGTTGGCTACGATCTCGCGCTCCGCTGATGTCTACGGCGCAACGTCGATGCGCGCAGCTGACTGGGCAACTCGGACGCGCCTCCGAGCACCGTTGTGGTTGGCATCTTGCGCGTGGAATGGTTCTCCGCGCCGGCCCAAAACCACCTATTGCCTCATCTGAAAACCCACTCCAAGTAAGAGGAGTTTATCTTCGATGTTTACGGAAAACATTGGAGGTGGAGATGAGGCTAAAGATGAGGGCGATGCGCCTGCGCTGCCTAAGGCCCATGTCGGCATTGAGATTGGGACAGGAAACAACTTTAACTGCGCGTAAGGAATTTGCGGCTGCCAGACAGAAATAAAGGCGAGGGCACCTGGGTCCTCGCCCTTTCTAACTAATAGCCCTCAGAATGGGCTAGTTGTCTATTGTTGGTCGTACCGGTGATCGCAGTCCTTACAGCGAGCTGCTGCTTCAAGAGTCCAATAGACGTGCGTGTGCGTTTCGGACCCATCCGAGTTTAGCTTGGCATATTCCGAGCTGCGGCCATTCTTGGACTGCTTCATTAGTTGGCCCCAGTTTTCGGGTTTGTCCGTGGCGTCTGAGCCGGTTGATGATGCACTACTGGCTGCAATGGTAGTTGAGCTATCCAGGTGGCTATAAATAGCGACGAGTTGGTCGTAATCATGCGTGTTCGGGTGCGTGCTCAATGTGCTACCCGCATTCGCGCCCGTGTTTGAGAAGTAGTCCATGCACGTGTTCTGGGAGGTGCCGTTCTCGCTCGTGTGACCGAGGCCGAAAGTGTGGCCAATCTCCTGACACATCACGTGAAGCTTCTCATTCGGATTGTTATAGGTGGCGGTGTTGAAGTAAGTGTCGTTCATCTTGGCTGAGCCCTGGGTAATGTGAGTACCGCCTGTAATATTGATAGAGGCCAGGCCGAGCCAGCCATTGTTCCCATATGTGCGATTGCATACCTGCACAGTTCCGACGACCATTTTGCAGTTTCTACCCGCGGTGCCAGCAATCGCGGTGAGATTCATTACGGAGGAATTACTCCAATCGGCCAACGCTGTGTTGAATTGAGTGGTCCAATTAGAAGTTACGTTGTTACCAACCTTGAGCGTAAACGGGTTAGCGGTGCGTGCCCAATGATAGCCGCCCCATGAATGGCTGGCATGAGAAACCGCTGCGAACATGGCCACCACAGATACGACCATGGCAGCGACCAGAGTGATTCTGCGCGAAGATTTGAACATTGAGTTTTCCTTTCAAGTGTAAGGATTGTATTTCGAAGTCCCATCCCAGGGTGATCCGTCTCCCACGTGAAACGGCGAACAGGACATTTGTTCGGATGCGCGGTAACAATATTACTGCGCTGACCGAGTGTCAATGCTTTTCTTATAGCCTTTTCTTATAGCCTTTTCTTATAGCCTCACCGCTGAACGAATCGTTTCGGCTCCACTTTCTTCCGACTAGCCGGGGATTGATTAATGGGAGCAAAGATATGTAGATTGGAAAGACAAATGAACAATGCAGCGGAGGTATTGACTATGTTTCTGAGGTTAATTCCTCTTTTGTTAGTGAGCGCTTCTCTGATCTCCGGGCAGTCGGGGCACATACATCGCAGAGCCAAGGCGACAAATCCTCATTCCTCTTCTAAAACGAAATCCTCCGAACTAGTTCGGCTCACGAAAAAGCTTCGTGCTCAAGGCGCTACTGTCGCAATGACCAAGGAGAAAATATCTCAGCCCTTCTTTTCGGTGGCGGGCCGGATCATCAAGATCAACGGGGAAGCTGTGCAGGTGTTTGAGTTCGCCACGGTTTCATCGGCTGATGCGGACGCAAGTCGAGTGAGTGCCGACGGCACTACTATCGGTACCATCAAGCCAAGCTGGATAGACACTCCCCATTTCTTCAAGAGCGGAAAGTTGATCTTGCTCTACATCGGCGGGAATCAGACCATTGTGGATCTTCTTCGGACAGCTCTAGGTAATCAGTTTGCTGGCGGCTAGATGGCGAGAACATCACTTTCAGCCGCAATGACCTTCAACTCAGTTTCGGTGCTCGGTAATGCTTTGCGTTTTCGGCGAGCGCAGTTGTAACTGTGACTCGTTGGAATTGTGGTACGCGCTAGCGTTAAGTCTTCCCTCAAGCGACTATAACGACGGTCTGTTCCTGGCTATCTTACGCAAAACTGTGTGATCTTCGCCGAACATGCAGAGCGCTTCGCAATGGCACTGCAAATCGTCAAAAGGGATGAACGAGAGCCGCATCGCCTCAAGGTCATCGCGGAAAGCTGGGCGCGCAAGTTGGGCCATGACCTCCTTTTCCCGCCGGTTAGGCGCGACCAGGTAGAAGTGCGAAGCACAGTCGGGGATGGACCGCGCCAAATCTTCAAGACGCAGGATGCCGGAGTAGATGGAAGTGCTCTTCTCGACTTCGAAGGCGCTCACAATTTCCTTCGATCCCTGCTTCAACCAAATCACATCTATTAAACCAACTGTATCCATCACTTCGGGAGCGCAATCCAGCATCGGGAGTTTCGGCACCGTGAGCAGTGCAAAAGACTGTCCGTCGCACCAGCGATGCCGGTCATTGCGGGCGACGAAAACGTCGTACCGCAGTGCTCGTCCGATCTTAATGAGTAGATACTGCATCTGCGTGTGTTCTGACTCTTCGCGCTTTTCCTCTTCCACTTCCTTATGTCTGATCCTGACTGCTTTCTCTGCCTTCTCCCGCTCCACCTTGAACACGGCATCGGCGTTACCGGAGATGACCAAGCGACCGGAACCGATTTCGAACAACAAGCCCGCGAACGCCCCGAGGTCTTTCGAGAGCGAAACCTGGGCGTTCGTTTTGATGATCGTGTCGCGCATCGCTAAATAGCTGTCCCAGGAGCCGAGTTTCTTCCTGTCGTTAAAGAGTGCGTTGAAGCCGTTCACCATCGCCGTGTTAAATGGCGGAACCAAAGTTGGGTGGAGAAAATACAGAATGTTGGCAGCCGCCGGCCCCAGACCTTTGATCTGTGCAGCGGCGAGCCGGCGTATCTCTGAGAGAAGTTGTTCCTCACGCGTAGCCATGAGAGACGCTTGTAAGAACGATCCGAACTTACGTTTGTTATCTTCGTTCTCGTAGATATCGGGGATGCGCATCTTGGGCTTCCAGAAGAAGGCGTGAGCCGCGCCCTTAAAGACCTGCTTCTGTTCGGTAATGGCGGTCATCACCACCTCGAGCGGCGAGCCCTTGAAATCATTACCGAACGTGGCCGCTGCGATAGCATCGACCACGTCACGCACGCCGCGACGAATCGAGCGAAACGCCTTCATCCTTTCTTCGCCTCCGACGAACCAAGTAGTGTAGACAGACTCCGGATCGGATTTGTAACTGTCAATGAGTCGGTTCAGCGCCAGATTATCCATTAGCTCTAATCTGCAGATATGATTTCACCTTTTACTCCGATTGTTACGTACACTCCGCGCTGCTTTTTCAAGTGTCTACTGAATCCGTATTTGTCGAGGTGCGGAACACCAGTCCGATGACCCAGAGTATAGACGGTATCAGCAGCAGCCATTTGAAATCGGAGTTGAGCTGAAAGTTCGTCAGGCTCATCGTCCCGACGGTGAATAGCCCTGCCAACGCGAGGGCGATCCAAGTCCATTTCTCTCGCGCGGCAGATGCATTCATCGCCACTAAGATCGTTAGTAAGCCCGCACCCGTCATGAAACCACCCAGCACAGTGAAAACACGGTGTAGCCAACTTTCCAGCCCAGGGATGGCAGATTGAATCTCGCCCGGGCTGGTTCCGACATAACGTAAATCTTCAGGGAGCAGCGCGGGGCGCAGGAAGATGAAATAGAGACCTAGCCCAATCAGCCAAATACCACAGCCAACAAAAAAAAACATGGAGATGGATTGACGAGGCTTTTGTATTTCCATCAGCTGACTATCAATCTCACGTATTGTTCGGTGATGCAGGCTCTACCACTTTCATTATTAGGCTAAAGCTGAGCAACTACCCGCTTGAGCTTTTCATTC
>JANNJZ010000281.1:0-49603 GCA_031396065.1 Pyrinomonadaceae bacterium
CCGCCCACCGGTACGTCGTAGATTAAGGCCAATCAACTATGTAAGCGCACCTTGATTTTGTAGCCGCACGGTTTCACCCAGGGCGCACCGGTGGGCGGTGCCCACCTCTAAACGAACGGAAGTTCAAAAACAGAAAGCAAACTAGCGTCCTGACTCTAAAGTTCGATTAATAACTCTGAGCCGAAGTGGCGCGTACGCAGGTCCGAAGGACCGATAGTTAATAGCCACGTCCGTTAGGGCGTGGGAGGCAAGACCTATAATGCCTGAGGCCCGCAGGGATTCCTTATCCACGCCCTCACGGACGTGGCTATTGAATGCCGGTCCTCCGGACCTAAAGCAAGCCGCCCCGCGAATATCACCGACGAATTGTCATACGGACTTTAGAGTCAGGACACTAGCGCATGCTTGAAATAATTGATTTGAGTCAGGAAATCTTCACCGGTATGCCGGTGTTTCCCGGTCTTCCGAGAGTGGAAATCACCATGCATGCTTCGCATGAACAGTGGGATGGGATTACCGATAGTGACGTAGTTTCACCCGGCGTGAACCGGCTGGAATTGGGCGAACATACAGGTACGCACGTTGATGCCATCAGTCATATGGCACGTCAGTACCGGGAACAGTCTATCGACACGATGCCTCTAACGATGTTCTATACAGAGGGTATCTGCCTGGACCTCTCTCATAAAGGTCTGCTGGAAATGATTGAGATAGTCGACTTAGAGATTGCCCTCGCCAAGACGAATCTTGAAATCGGACCGGGGGATACAATCCTACTACATACGGATCATTATCGACGCGCGTTTGGAACAGACAACTGGCACAAAGGACCCGGAGTTAGTGTTGAAGCAGCTCGCTGGCTGGGTGATCAGCAGATCGCGGCGTTTGGAGTTGAACCGGCTTGCCCGGGGGTGATCGACGTCTCTAATAAGGAAGTCCATCGCATTTGTGGCGAGCTGGGGTTTACGCATTACGAGAACATGATCAACCTGTATCAGCTAGTCGGTCGTGGGCGGTTTCGCTTTATTGGTCTGCCGCTCAAGATAAGGGGAGGAACCGGCTCACCGGTGAGGGCGATTGCTGTCTTCGAGTCTCCGAGCCCAGGGCAGTAGCTGCTCAAGTTTTTCGACTGACTCAGGTCAAGAGAGGCGGCTTTGCACCAAAACTCTTACGGCTGCGCCTTCTATCGGCTTAGTGACATTGGTAGTGACAACCCTCAGCTCGATAATGTTTTTACGCTGGAGACACCCGATCCCGGCTGGCCCTGACCATATACGCGGCTCCTGCGGAATTCCGATTGTCTTTGGAAACTATTGGCTGATGCCGGTGGGCCAACTCCACGCCGTCGTAGTGTTGGACATCCGGAACCCTGCGCATCCCCGCGAAGTATCTCGTCTCCCTACCGTTGAGACTTTTAATCCACACTGGCTCGCCCGCGACCCCCGTTCGAACCGGTTAGTGCTCGGCGCCGAACTCGGTGGCGAAGAAGGCTTTTATCTCTTGCGCTTCGACGAGCAAACGGGAAAGTTGTCGTTCGATCCAGCTTTTAAAGGGGATGGTCAAACTGGATACTTGAGTCTCCGGAACCAATCCTGGCCCCACGGACCAAGCGGTCCAGCGTGGGGACATGCCGCGCTATTTCTGCCGCAGTGAGTCGGGGATCAGCAGAACGCTCTTGTCCGCAACCAATCACGTCCATACTGTGGTGTCGGCTAATTGAACCGCTGACTGGTGCTAAATGCTTTTAAGGTGAAAGCGACGAGGCAGTTGGGAGACGATGGCCTTTGGTCTAATTCGTTCAGTCCGTGGGCAGATAAAGCGGCAGGACCCACCCCGCTACCGAGACCGTGTGAAAACTAGTTTGTAGGGGTGGCACTCCGTGGCCACCCCTCGTTGAGGTTGCGATATCCTCCAGAAGTTGTGGCGCGTTAAGAGGGGGTGGCCACGGAGTTCATCAGCCAGCTGCCTCGCTGGCAGATGTATTAGGGAAACCACCGGGAGTACCTGTTTTCGCTAGTTTTTGCCATCGCTGCCCTAAGTTACGGTTCCTATGAAACTTAGGCATTTGCGGTCGCCGGTGGTTTCTTGGGAGTGCCACCCCTACAATGTTTCCACACAGTTTCTACAGCATGGTGGTACTGACTTCATGGGACCGAGCCGAGCGTGATGCGCATCGAGCCACGCGCTACCGTCGAGGCCGCCTTCGACTGGTACCGCAGTTTCAGAGGTCACCACCCTTTGGAGTGCGCTGATCCTGTCAGCGCTTTGGTCGTCTGCGACCTGTCGCAGCCGTCAATGAAATTACCGGGTCCGTACAAAGTAGCAGCGCGGAGGACGGCGGCGACAGGTCGCCGAATACCAAAGCGGTAACAGGTTACCGCACTCCAAATCGGTTGCGTCAGCATAGGTGCAGCGTATTTGTTGCGTAGAGCAGCCAGCGGATCCACCTGCGTTGCGCGACTGGCGGGCAGGTACGTTAGCTCTAGCGACGACCGGGGGGCAGGCCCTGGAAGCTGCCGCGGAGGGAGAGCGGTGATGACGGCCAGGCCTGGTCTGGATTACCCCCGGCTTCCGTATCGAGGATCTTTCCCGTCCTGGCAACTTCGCAGCGGGCGAGGTCGACGAGGAAGCGGCCGTCGAGCCGACCATCGATCTCGCCGGAGCCCACCCGCGTGGTGATGCTGAGATACACAAGAGGTCTTTCTGCCAGTCCGCGCTTTAGCGGACGACTGATAATAGCCCAGCAGTTCACTGCTGGGATTCGCCGCAAAGGATCGGAGTCCGTGGAGCGGACGGCTGACGATAAGGGCACTGATTCTCTGGCCTTTTTCAACCGTCCGATTCACGGACTACTCTCGAGTCACTGCTGATCCCAGCGATAAATCGCTGGGCTATTCTCAGTCGTCCGCTAAAACGCGGACTGGGAGCATGTCGAAGTTCAAATCTGCGTAATCTGCGGATAGGTTTCAGCTCGGACCCAGGTATTTTCCCAGCCACGCATGTAGCTCGTGATACCAGTAGCGGCTGTTCTCGCCTTTCAGGATCCAGTGGTTCTCATCGGGCCAGACAATCAACTTGCTGGGAATGCGCAGCCGCTGCAGCACGCTCCAGTTTTCCAGAGTTTGATTGAGCGGTACGCGGAAATCGTTCTCACCGACTGAAAGTAGGATAGGTGTCTTGAAATTAGCGGCAAGCCTGATAGGATTTTGATCGCGCCAGGTGGCAGCTTGTTCCCAAACGGGCCCGCCGTTACTAACCTCGCGCGAATAGATCGTGTCGCTGGTCCCCCACTGGGACTCGAGATTGATCAGACCAGCGTGACTGACGAGCGTTTTGTAACGCGTGGTCGTTGCCTGCATCCAGTTGGCCAGGTGTCCACCATAGCTGGCGCCGGCCGCAGCCTGGCGTGATCCATCTACAAAGCGGTAAAGACGAATCGCTTCGTCCGCCGCTTCGTTGATCTCGTTTCCGGGACCTTTGAAAGGATCGCCCTGAATGCTCTGCGCAAACGCTTCACCAAATCCGGTCGAACCCGAATAGTTTGTCAGCAGCACCACGTAACCCGGGCACGACAGCATGAAGTAATTCCAGCGCAGTCCCCAATTGTCGCGCCACATGCTGTGCGGTCCGCCGTGCATCACGACGAACAGCGGGTACTTCTTTTGCTCGTCAAAATTTGGCGGCAGCGCGATCATGTTGTGAATCCGCTTACCGGCTTTGCTGGTAAACCAAAAGTGACGCAGCGGTTGCCAATCGACTTTGGCGACTTGCTCGGTATTAAAGGAAGTGAGCGGCTGCTGCGTTTTGGTGTTCAGATCGAGACGGAAGACTTCAGGCGGATTGGTCGCGCTCTCCCAACTGGCAACCAGGATGGTTGACGATGCCTTTGCAGGAATCTTCAAGTTGGTGTAGACGCCACGAGTCATGTCCATGGCTAGACGCACTTCGCCGCCGTCGGCCGGCATGGTGAATACTTTCTCGTTGCCGGCTTCTTCCGCCGTTAGATAAATCGATTGGCTGTCGGGCGAAAAAGCGACGCTGCCGACGGAGCGGTCCCATTTAGCGGTGATGATGTCTGCGGAGCCGGCGTTGGGCCACGAGAACTTTGCCAGCCGTTCCAGGTGATAGACTTTCTTATCGGATTGAATTTCGAAAGTCGCGTAAAGTGCTTTTCCGTCCGGCCGAAACGTGGGACGGCCAAAGCTATCGCCGCCGGCCGTCAATCGCACCGGCTCGCCGCCCCTGGCGGATACTTTGAAAAGCGAAGTGTTGCTGTTTGCATAAGCAGCTGCGTCTTTATTCGTGGTTGCGACGAAAATAATTTCGTCGCCTGCGGGTGTCCAGACCGCATCGAGTTCCTCGCTGGAGTCGGTTGCGCGACCAGCAAATCCACGTTCATTAACCAACTTCGTTCCGGCCAGAAGATCTTTTGCCCGGGCGCCGGGTTGCGCGTCCTGAATAAAGAGATGGGACTGCGTGTCTTCGACCCACTTGTCCCAATGGCGGATGGGAAACTTTTCGTAAACGCGCACTCGATATTTTTGCGCCTTGCGCTCAGCCGCAATCTTCTTGTTCGCATCGTCATCAGCCGCGCCCGGATAAACCGAGCTGATGAACAGCAGGGCCGCGCCATCAGGCCGCCATTGCGGTGAACGAGCGCCGGTAGAAAGCGAAGTCACCCGCACCGCCTCGCCCCCATCCGCCACATCAAGCACATAGATTTGGTTTACTTCGTCGCCTTCGCGCTTTGCCGAAAATGCAATTCGCCGACTGTCGGGACTCCAGGAGACGCCGCTCTCGCCGCCTTTTGAAAACGTCAGACGCCGTGGCTTAGCAGATCCTTCGTTCGCCACAATCCACAGATCGGAAACCTGGTCCTTCTCGTCGTAGGCCGGCTCGATCAAAGGAAAGACAGTCCACTTACCGTCTGGACTCGGATTAGGCGCGCCGACGCGTTTCATCGCCCACATCGCTTCGTGGGAGAGAGGAACTTTGGTTTGGGATCTAACGGTGAGCGACAAACAGAATGATGCAGCGATGACACTGATGACGACCAGCTTGGTCCTGAACAACATGCATGAACCTCCCGAGGAGAGTATCCGCAGATTACGCAGATTTCATAGATTAAGAACGAGCTTAGAGCTTTGTACTTTGTGCTTGGTACCTTTTTGGCCCGGACTGAGTTGTAGACCGACGAACAAAGTATAAAGACCAAGGCACAAAGCACAAAGTACCAAGCTCAAGCTCAAGCTCAAGCTATAAAGCTCTAAGCTCTAAGCTCCTTCTTACTCTGTTTGTAATCTGCGTAATCTGCGGATATGTCTGCTCATTCGTTGCGTAGAGCAACCAGCGGATCCACCTTCGTCGCGCGCCTGGCGGGAATGTAGCAGGCGAGTGATGCAACTGCGAGTGCGCCGATTGAGACGGCTGCAAACGTGAATGCATCGGCTTCCCCCAGGCCAAACAGCAGCGTCGCCATCACCTTTGTAAGCACGAATGCAGCTGCGAGACCGATTACTATGCCAATCCCCGCGAGCTTCATTCCGTCGCTCACTATCAGCCATAGAACGTTACGGCGCTCGGCGCCGAGTGCCATCCGAATGCCGATCTCGCTGGTACGCTCGACTACGAGAAACGACAGCATGCCGTAAAGACCAGTGGCGGCAATGATCAATGCCAGTAGACTAACTGTTCCGGAGAACCACGCGCCCACCCGCGCCGGTTCCAGTCCGCGCCTCACGTTTTCCTCGAGGGGCTCTGCCGTGACGAAAACGTCTTTGTTCAGCGAACGTGCCACTTCTCTGACAGCGTTGACGCTCGCAGATTGATTCTCGTTTGTTCGCAGGACAAAGCTGTGACCGGTTAACTTGCCGGGTGAGGTAGGCGTGTAAAAGAAAGGGCCGTCAAATTTACCAATGTGCCTACTACTTATGTCGGCGACGACACCAATAATCTCGTGCGAAATTCCCGGGTTATCTTTGAAGCGCTTCCCTACAGGATCAACGCCGGGCCAGAAACGACTGGCCATCGCCTGGCTAATAACTGCGGGCGATTGTCCGCTACGAGCATCCTCGTCAGTAAAATAGCGACCGCGCCGGAGAGGAATACCCAGGGTTTGAAAGTATTCCGGAGAAACCTCGTTGGCGCCCACGGTCACCGCTGACTCATGCGTCGTGGCTTCACCGCCCTCGATGTCGATGGCCGCATCGCGCCTGCCGGCAAAGGGCGCTGTCTGCACGAGACTCACCGATCGGATTCCCGGCAAAGCTTTCAATCTTTCAGAGAGTTGCGCCTGGAATGTTGCCGCTCGCGCTTCGTCGTAACCCTGTGTCGTCAGATCCATCGATACGACAACCAGATTTTTCTGATCAAAGCCGAGGTCGGTTGATTGGGCCCGTTGTAAGCTGCGCACCAGCAAACCCGCTCCAATCAGAAGCACGAGGGAAACTGCGACCTGGCCAATCACCAGCAGATTACGCAAGTGTGGCCGAGAGAGCCGAGGTCTGTTTCGCATCGATCTAAGCGCTGCCGTTAGGTTCGGCTTCGTAGACTGAATGGCTGGTGCCAGTCCAAATGCAACGCCGGTGATCAGAGAAATCGAAAACATGTAAGCGAAAACTGTTGCATTGGGTTGGAAGTCGACATCAAGACCGGCCTCAGGAATCACTGACAACAGGATCGGGGGCAAGAGGGCTGCGAGAATTAGTCCGGCGAGCCCTCCCATGACGGCGAGCAGCAGGCTTTCGGTCAGCAGGAGTCTGATCAATCGCCAACGGCTCGCTCCGAGTGCCAGTCGTACGGCAATCTCTTTTCGCCGCGTTGCCGCTCGCGCCAGCATGAGATTCGACACGTTGGCGCAGGCAATGAGTAGGACCAAACCAACCGCTGCCATCACCATGATCGCAATGGGTATTCCTTCGCTGCGGACTTCCGGAGAATTGAGATACGAACCCTTCATGACATTGACGATTGACCGCCGGCCGGGATACTCCTGGTCCATCCGGGCAGCAACCAGTTGCATCTCCGCCTGCAGCTGCGGTGACGAGACGTTATCTTTCAACCGTCCAACCACACTTAGCCAACTACAGTTTGGGAGCTCCAGAAACTTGCTCTCGGGCATCACCGCGGGCTGCATCGTTACCGGAATCCAAACATCGGGAATGGCCATCTCGGCGCCACGAAAATCGTTTGCCGCCACTCCAAGTACAGTAAAGCGCTGTCGATTCAGCGTGATCGAAGTACCGATCACGCTCTGATCGGATCCAAACCTTCGTTGCCAGAAACCGTGACTAAGAACTGCGACCGGACATTGAAGCGGCGTTTGACATTCTTTGTCGAAAAAAGTGCGGCCGAGAGCGCTGCCGCCTCCCAGAACCGAAAAGTAATTGTCGGTCACCATTAGCCCGTTGATTCTTTCAACGTCGTTGCCGCCCAGGTACAGTTTCACATCCGCGGAGGCCGCCAGACCGGAAACGCCCGCGACTCCATCTCGATAGTTGAGGTATTCAGGGTAAGAGAGCAGGTCCGCGCTACCTTCAACCTGACGAGAGAACTCACCCTCTAAAGTTTGGTAGACGTTTACCAAGCGGTCCGGGTCCTTCACTGCCAACGGACGGAAGGCAACCGAATACAGTAGCGTGAAGATGCTGGTGTTTATGCCGATGCCCAGAGCCAGCGTCAATAGAGCCGCCGCAGTGAAGTTGCGATGCTTAAGCAAAGATCTGAATGAATAGCGCAGGTCTTGAAAGGTAGTAGTAAGCATAGAGGTACTCCTGGCTCGTTCGAGCAATAATGAACTCCTTGGAGTGCGGTGACCCGTCACCGCTTTGGTCATCGGCGACCTGTCGCCGTCGTCCTTCTTCCACTCAACTGCGCCACGCTTAAGAACCTGCTTCGCCACGCCCACGGCTGCGACAGGTCGCAGAATACCAAAGCGCCGACAGGTCGGACGCACTCCAAAAAACTTATCCTTATATGTGCCGATAACCCTGGGAAGGCCCTCCTATATACTAAAGAGCCTTTCGAAAAGTTCGCAGTTCTTGATGACAATGCAGATTGCTAGTTTGTTGCGAGGGCTTTGGCGGGTTTTTCTTTACGTCCCGTTTAGAAAGCGCACTTGTGCGCCCGGGGAGATCAATAATCGTTTTTGGTATCGCGAGACAGGCGCACAAGTGCGCTCTCTAAACGGATCTTGGAGATCGAAGACGGCAACGTCCGAGGGGTGGAAAAAGCTAGCCTAAGATCAAACCAGCCCGCGGAGCGGCGAAAGCGGGTCCTTGTGTTGCATCCGCCATCGCCCGCTCCGCGGGCTCCGCAAATTTTTGGCTGACGATCCTGGGGTTTCGCTTCGCTACACGCCAGGCTTTACGCTGTCGCCCGCTACCGCGGGCTGGGACCCGTTACGCGGCGTGAGGTTTCAGTGCCCGCGAAGCAGCAGGCAGTGAGGCCTGCGCTTCCAGATCACTGTGCAGGTTGCTTCAGAATTTCCGCCAGGGCCTGCAATCGGGTTGAGTCTGCTGCACTCTTCGTTATTGCCGCGCTCTTTTCCAACGAGGGTGCAAGGCTTTTGAGTTTTGCGAGCTCGCCCTTATTCATATGCGAAGTTTCTGCGCTTTGGATCGCCTTCCGCAGGGCTGCGATTCGATCAGCGGGCAGACCTTGTGATCGCTCCAACTGATCCACATACGCCTTCGCCACGATCAACTGTCGCGGCCACTCAATTTTTTCCTGGTTCTGCACATTGAACGCTGTCATGCGAACCGTCTTCGCGGCGTCGATCTCATTCTGGGTCAGGAATTTCGTCGGCGTCAGCTCAAAGATGTCCAGCCCGCGGGCTATCTCCGAAGCGTAGATATGACCGTTGTACCAGTAGGCAGACCAGTCGCCGGCGAGCACCAGCATCCCCGGATCAATCGGCCCGCGATCGAAATAGGCGATTTCGACTGGATGCTCTGCGTCGGTGAAGTCCATGAGGGAGATGCCGCCCTGATACCAGGCTTGCACTTTGAGGTCGCGGCCGGGAACTGGAATGAGCGAACCATTGTGCGCTACACAGTTTTCGCTGTCGCCTTGAGCAGACGGCAACTTGTAGTAGCTCGCAAAGCTCAGCTTGTTATCCTTCAGGCGAAAAATCGCATCAGCGCCCCATTTGTTCGGATCGTTTGCCCGGCAGCGCGCGCTCAGTCCGCCGCCCCACTCATCGGTGAACACGACTTTCTTCCCATCGTTTGAAAACGAAGCCGAGTGCCAGTACGCATAGTTCGGGTCGTTTACCGCGTCGAGACGTTTCGGATTCACCGGGTCTTTGATGTCCAGCAGGATTCCATTTCCGGAGCAGGCGCCGGCAGCCAACCCCAGCGCTGAGTACACAGTGATGTCATGACACTGATTGGTGTCCGACGGCTTTTCCAATCCATCCTTGCTATGGGTGCCCCCGTTATTCAGGCCATTCAAAGCGCCCGTCCTGGGGTCGATGAATAGACGAGGACTGGACACGACCTTCGCATCTTGCGGCGCCGCCAGCGGCACTTTGATCACCTCAATGCGAAACAGCGCTGTATTCGGATCCTTGTCCGGTGCTTCACCCGAGCACCCGGCCAACTCTTCGTTTTGACGAACAAAAGAGGTGCCGGATACATAGATGTAGACATTATTCTTATCATTTGGATCGACGACGAGGGTATGGGTGTGCGAGCCGCGGCAGGTTTGCACTGCGGCTACCTGTTTAGGATTCTTGACGTCGGCAATATCGAAAATTCTTACGCCGCGGAAACGATCTTTCTGCGCTGCCGGTAAAACTGGGGCCTGCTCTGCTCCGGCGGGCGGCTTTTGCTCTGCCACAGGCTGCGGCTCCGGCGGAAACCCTCCGGTGCCGCAATCCAGGCGGCCGTTCGGCATCTCCACAGACATGAACATCAGGTTTTTGTAAACCGACACGTCACCCTGTCCACCCGGACACACCATCGTAGTCAACAGCGTGGTCTTGGCCGGATTAGAGATGTCATAGATGCTGACGCCATAAAAGTTTCCCTGAAACAGATGATTACCCTGGAACGCAAGATCTGAGTTTGCGAAAGCGAGTTGAGCAATAACTAACTGGAGCGGCTTTGGCATCTTCGAAGAGTCGCCAACGCCGATCAGGCCCAGGGCCTTTTGCACTTTCGGATTATCAGGATCGTCGGAGCCGAGTTGAAACGCGTCAGGCTTTTTGAGCAGCATGACGTGCTTGATGCCCATCGCGGCTTCACCTGCGTCATACAATCCGGGTTTGAGCTTGGCGCGCGGATCGTTAGCATCTGAGCCAGTCATTCCAGAGGGTAGGGGCGGCGCCGGTTCAGGAGCAAACGGATTCGTTTCACCGTTAGGATTAGCCGGTTTGGTTTCCGGCGTGCTCGTGGGCGGCGGGGATGGCGATGGCGTTTGAGCCTGCGTCCCGGTTGCTAAACACGACCAGGAAACAAGGAAAGCTACTAGCAATTGAAAAGCGATGGTGGTTACTCGGTTCATCGTTTGTCCTCTGGTCTCAAAAGTTCTAAACAAAAATCCTGTAGAGACTGGGCGGAAACTCCGGTTCGCGGCTACGCCGCCCGATGTGCGGTGGCGCCTGCCACCCCGGCGGGGCTGCCCCGCCGGGGACCCCGGGTTATGCCCCACCGGACGAGGCGACCCCTCATCATTGCGGGGCTCCGCCCCTGTACTTGGGGCATAGCCCCGAATCGCATTAGGACTTCCCGGAAGGGCAAAACAGCCCTTCCGCACATCGGGCGGCACAGCCGCGAACGCGTTTTCACCCAGCCTCTACAGTGTGGTGGTACTGACCTCATGGAACTGCGAGTTAAGTGATTGCCGCGTTAGTTGCAAAAATTCTGGAACCACACATTAAAGAGATTTTTCCCGCAGCATGGTTTGCATAACCCTGATCTCAGCGCGTTGGCCACTGTCTACATCGGTCGCGAAACTGAACACTTCAGCGTCCTGCCCGGCGCCCGCAGTGTCGAACAAGTCCTTCACCATAATCAAGGCGCCGTTGTGGTGCTGAATCATCCCAGTCAAAAACAGACGGTCGAACTCCGCGCCCTTTGCTTTCGAGAGGGCTTCCATCTGTTTTGGGTTGAGCATCCCCGGCATAAGCATCGCATGGTCCATCGAATGGCTCGACATATCCATGCCGGGCATTTTGTGCATTTCCGGCATCATCGGCGAAATCGGTTCTGCCCTGGTCTCCAGCCACCGTTTCATAAACTTTATTTCGTCTGACTGCGAGCTGCTGATTCGCGCGCCCAGCGAACGGACATCCTGGTTCCCCGTGTGCGACGCGATTAGCGCGGTCATCTCAACTGCTTGCGCGTGATGCATGATCATACCCTGCATGAACCGCACATCTGCCGGTGAACGAGGCGGCAGTGTCGCCCTCGTCGACTGTGGCAGTGTTCGGGTTGGCTGGCCCGCCGCACCAGGCTGCACTACGACCGGCGTCCCCGGATCAGACTGCTGTGCGCAAACTGGCAACGAGAACAAGCCCGCGAGAGCAATGGCGGCCACCAGCCCGCTTCGGCGCGAATGGTTAAGCATTGAGGGTTTCAATTTATCACAAAGAGCGGCTAAGGGCAGTTGGGGGACCATCCGCAGATTACGCAGATTAGAAGGCAGAAAGCAGAAGAAAGAAGGCAGAAGGCAGAAAGCAGTAGGCAGGAGGCATAAAGGAGAAGGCAAAAAGGGGAATTGTAAGTCGTCCTTAACTGTTACTGCCGTCGTTTCTTAGTCGGTGTAATCTGCGTAATCTGCGGATTCAGTTTTGTCTTCGTTGAGAGGTTTAGACATATCGATGAAATGGCACGGTAGCTTCGTCTCCACCTCAGCTGGAAAGTCGGAGGTCCCAGTCTCGACGTATCCTCGTCTGCGATAAAAGCCAAACAGTTCCTCACGAAGACTGACAACCTTGATATCCATGAATCCGAGGCCGAGCCCACGGCAATACTCTTCGGCCGCATCCATGAGCATCGAGCCCAGGCCGGATTCCTGCTGCGCAGGCTCTACCGCGAGCAGCCCGAGATAAGCACGCGCTTGCGATTCAGCTGATGAACGGTTGCTATCGAGGCGGCGGGGTTCGACGTAAACGCAGCCGAGAAGTGTCTCCTCGCTTTCGGCTAATAGAAACTTTCCACTACTGAGGAAGTTTAGGACGCTGCTGACGTCGATACGATCCCCCTCGACGAAGAACCCCTCGGAGGGGCGAAAGGCAGAGTTGATCACGGTCGTGACCCTTTCGGCATCCTCCCGCTTAGCGATAGTTATGCGAACGGCTCGAACGGCTGGGCCATCGCGCGAATTGAGGTTATTCATAGTCAACGCCTTCCAAACACCGGGTATTTAACTTTTACTATGTTTAGGGAGCGCACTGGTGCGCCTGCCTTGCGTTACCCAAAACGATGATTGAGCTGTTTCTGCAAGGGGCACACAAGTGTGCTCCCTTAACTGTCAAAGACATATCCGCAGATTAACGCAGAACCAATAAGGCGGAAGTCGAAGGCAGTAGGCAGCTCGTACCGTTGCTGTTACGGACCTCATTTCATAATCGGTGTAATCAACGGAAGCTGCGGATACCGCTTTATCGTTTTGCAGGTTCAGCGCGAACGAGCGATGTCAGCAACTATCTCGTAAGACCGGATGCGGGCCGGATGTTCATAAAGGCTGGTCACGATCATCAACTCGTCCGCTTTAGTTAAGGCGACGAAGCTCTCCAACCCTCTGCGCACAGTCTCGGGCGAACCGAGGATCGAATGCTTCAGCATGCGCGAAGCTTGATGCTTCTGCGGCGGCGTCCAATACCCTTCGATATCGTCGATGGGCGCTTGCAGTTTACCCGGACTGCCGCGGAGCAGATTCGTAAATGACTGCTGGACCGTAGTGAACAACCGTCGCGCCTCTTCGTCGGTATCGGCAGCAACAACATTCACGCCAACCATCGCATACGGCCGGTCCAGTTGTTTCGACGGCTTGAATTGTCTCCGGTAGATCTGCAGAGCTTCGAACAGAGAGTCCGGCGCGAAGTGGGAAGCGAAAGCGTAAGGCAGTCCGAGCGCCGCAGCGAGTTCGGCGCCGAACGTACTCGAACCCAAAATCCAGATGGGAACCTCTGTGCCGGCGCCCGGCACCGCGCGCACAGGCTGGCCGGATTTAGCTTTACCCAGTAATAAGATCAACTCCAAGACGTCTTCGGGAAAATCGTCAGAGCGCCTGGGATCGCGGCGCAAGGCGCGTAATGCTCGCTGATCAGTGCCGGGCGCGCGGCCCAAGCCCAAGTCGATCCGGCCCGGATAGAGTGATTCCAGAGTGCCAAACTGTTCGGCAATTACCAGCGGCGAATGGTTGGGCAGCATGATGCCGCCGGAACCCACGCGGATAGTCGACGTACCACCAGCGAGATAACCAATCACGACGGAGGTGGCGGCGCTGGCAATGCCGGTCATGTTGTGATGCTCGGCAACCCAGTAACGCGTGTAACCAAACGCCTCCGCATGTCGGGCGAGGTCCAGGCTCTTGGGCAGGGCCTCGCGCGGAGTTTCACCCAGGATGACCGGAACGAGGTCGAGTATGGAAATGGGAACCATGTTTCAAAGACGATGCGCCCGGCTCAGGCGGGTGTCAAATCAGAAAGCAGACGGTTACTAGTGGGCAGTAAAAAGCAGTCCGCAGATTTTCGAAGATTACGCAGAGCAAAAGAGCAGAAAGCAGAAAGCAAAAAGCAGAGTGCAGAAAGCAAAAAGCAGAATGCAGAAAGCGTCCAGGGAGAAATGCACGGCAGCGGGACCCTTTACCGTTACTGCTTTTGTTTCCCAATCAGTGTAATCTGCGTAATCTGCGGATTTATCTTTTCTTTCTGCTAATCTGGGCCACCTATGAGCGTTTGGAAGACGCTGCTCGAAACAGCGATAAATGCTCCCTCGCCGCATAATGTGCAGCCGTGGCGGGTGCGGATCCTCTCCGACGACCGCGCGGACTTGTTAATTGAGAAACGCAGAACGTTGCCGAAAGAAGATCCTACCGGCAGCTTCATCATCCTGACGATGGGTCTGTTTATTGAGGCGCTGAGGATCGTCGCCGCGAATAGATCATGCCAGGTTAAGTATGAGTTGTATCAGGCACCCTCGCAGTTTACGCCGGAGCATATTGCGAGAGCGGAGGGTGAGCTGTTGCCGTTTGCGAGACTGTCGTTGAGCAGGAGAGAGGAGCAGGAAACGAGGAGGGAGCTGGAGACCGCCGGAGCAGGAGACGGACGTACGGGTAAAGGGTTGCTCTGCGATGAGGCTGATATGTTTGGCGAGCAAGCAGGCGAGTCGAGCACCCCAGCCGGGCTGCCCGGCCGGGGACCCCGCCCCCCGGCGGTCTCAGGGTGCGATGCCGACTACAACGATTCGTTATTTTTCACCCGCCGAACGTCGCGCGTTTCGCTGTTGCCTGAGGCCGTACCCGATGAATCGGTAGCGGCGCTGAAGGATTTGGCCCGCGAGTGGGGGCACACGTACGCACAGATGACCGACCCTGAAACCGTCGAACGAATTCTGGAACGGAATACTGAAGCGGTGTTTGAAGATTTGAATGTGCCGGCGTATCACGATGAGATAGTCGAATGGTTTCGTTTTACTGATCGCGCCTCGCGGCGGACCCGCGATGGTCTCGACTATCGCTGCATGAACACATCGCGGCTGTCTTTTTGGTTTGCGGCCCGCTTCCCGAAGTTAATGCAACTTCCGCTCGCCCGCCCGATTCTGCGCCGGACTTATCGAAAGCAACTCGGCATCGTGCCGACCATTGGGATGCTCGCCGGTCCTTTCTGGGAACCCGCCAGCGCTTTTGAAACCGGTCGCTTTCTCATGCACTTTTGGTTGGAGTTGGCTAAACGCAATCTCTACCTTCACCCATACGGAAATTTGGTAACGAATAAGCCGGCTGCCGAGTGGTGCGGAGAAACTACGGGAGTCTCCGACATCTGGCTAATTTTCAAAATAGGCTTTTCCAAAGAGCCGCCGAAGAGCTATCGCCGCAGTGTCGAGGAGGTGCTGGTTGATTGATCGTTTGCTGACCGGAATAACGCTGTGGTTGCTCTGGATCATTCGACGTGTGATCAGTCTTGATCGCCGAGCCTACATGTTGCTCAGTGCCGGCGCACTCCAGCCGTGGCTAACCAGGATCGGAATGCTGCGGGCGCACGCGGTCTATTTGAAAGCGAAGGACCACTGTCCTGCCTATCGCACGTTTCTCGAGACGGAGGGCTATCGCCAGCGCGGACGAACTGTAGGTGGCTCCGCGTGGCAGCTCGCTGATTTGCCAATCACGACCAAGGAGAATTACGTCAAGAAGTACCCAATCGTCGACCGTTGTTATTACGGAAAGCTGCCGGCTACCGGCGTCGTGATTGACGAATCATCAGGCTCGTCGGGCGTTCCAAACAACTGGGTGCGCAGCGCTGAAGAGCGCGAGGACGTCAAACGCATTCTCCAACTCAACTATCAACTCATCTATCGCGACAGCGGCTGCATCCTGCTCAATTGTTTCGCGCTTGGCCCCTGGGCCACCGGCATGAATGTATCCATGTCGCTGGTTGATGTTGGCATTCTGAAATCAATTGGACCCGAGCAGAAAAAACTCGAAAACACCCTCGAGATATTTGGCACGAATTATCGTTATCTCGTTTTCGGCTATCCACCCTTTATCAAATCGTTCGTGGACACGACACGGCTTGATCTGGGGCAATACCGGATGGACTTGATAGTCGGCGGCGAAGGTATCTCCGAACCGTTGCGCGCACATCTGTTGCAATACTTCCAAACGGTGATCTCTTCTTACGGCGCGTCTGATCTGGAGATCAACATCGGAGTCGAGACGGAACTGACTATCAACCTCCGCCGCTTGTGCATGAAAGATCGCGAACTCTCGCAGAAACTGTTTGGACGCGAAATGCCGCCGATGATTTTTCAGTACAACGCGCTCGACTACATTATCGAGACGACGCCTGATGGAGAACTGATATTCACCATCGGACGGCAGACCAGTGCGGCGCCGAAGATTCGTTACAATCTGCACGACCTCGGCGGGACCATCACCCATCAACAACTAACCGAAAAGCTGGCGGCGAACGGCGTAGACGTTCACGATCTGGCGAAACCGCAAAGCCGCTTTCCGCTCCTCTTTGTTTTTGGTCGCAGCGATTTGACGGTGCCGTTTTATGGCGCAAAGGTCTATCCCACAGATATCGAGGAGATCATCAACGCCGACCCGAACCTGGTGAGACAAATAAACTCATTTCAAATCGCCAGCTATGAAGATGAAGCGATTGACCGGCGTTTGAAGGTGCGGCTGGAAACGATAAAGGAACTGCCACGACCGCTCGCGTCCATGGATGAGTTACATCAATTGTTCTTCGACGGATTGTGCCGAGTAAATCAGGATTTTCGCGAAGTGACGAAGATGTTTGACCGCAGGTGCGTGGAGATTGAGATTTACGAATATGAGAACGGCCCGTTCAGCGAACGCGATATCAGGGTAAAGAATAGGTATGTGGGGGAGTCAAAGCAGTAGGCACTGGGCAGAAGGCAGAAGGCAATCCGCAGATTACGCAGATTTAAAACTGGCCCAAGTCAGCTTGAGGAGGCAAAGGGAGTCAACGCGGGAAGGGGCATATGTATGGGGACGACGGATGAAAGCTTGAACCTTGAGTGAGCTTGACCATCCGCAGATCACGCAGAACAAAGGGCCCAAGGCAGCAGGCGATGGCCAGAAGGCAGCCCGTCTCCGCACTGTTACTGCTCTTGTTTCTTAATCGGTGTAATCTGCGGATGTCTCGAATCGATCATTTAAAGTCTCTGACCAGGACAACATCGGAGGTAATGTTTCCGCGGGCGAGAACCAGTTGTTTGCCGTCCGGCGTCCACTTGAAGTTGTAAATCTGATCGTTCTTAAAATCCGTCAACTGCTCAGGCGTGGTGCCGTCTAACGGAAAGCTCCAGATATTGCTGACCCCGCCGCGTATGTCGATGTATGACAGGGAACGGCCGTCAGGCGTCCAGCGAAAATCGCGAGCCTTGGTGGGTGGGAAATCAAAAACTTTAAGAGGCTTGCCACCTTCGAAAGGGATAATTGCATATCGCCATGGTGAGTTTGTATCCGCTCGATATTGACAGGCAATGAATATTCCATCTGGCGATATCTCTGGGTTTTCCGAGGTGTACTCAGCCAACTTCAACGGAGTTCCGCCGTCAATTGAAACCTTCCACAATGCCGGTCTACTCTCAGAACTGGATTCATAAATTATCCACTTGGAATCTGGTGAGATGGTTACGTTGAAGTCGCTATTGCCGCTGGTTAGCTGTTTCGCGTTGCCGCCATCCAAATCCATGCGCCAAAGATTTGGGTGCCCGCTGCGCTCAGATATGAACACGATGAAGCGACCATCAGGCGACACTCTTGAGTCATAGTTTGTGCCCACATCGACCGTTAACTGCTTCAGGCCGCTACCGTCTGCGTTCATTATCCAAATATCATCTGCGCCACTAGCCCGCGAGTAAAAGACTACCTGGCGGCCATCCGGGGTCCAGGAGAGTCCGTCGGTCCCATCCTGGTTGTTACTGCCGGATTTGATCTGGACGGCTTTGCTAGCGTCGTTATTGGGTGCGACCCAGATATTGGTAATCCGATTCGACTGCACGGCAACGAGGGCGCTAGCATCTGCGGTCATGCTCATTCCTACATAGTCGTTAAAGTCTGTCGTGATTCTTCGCGCCTCGCCATCCGCGCCAAGGTGCCAAATCTGCTGAGCGTAATAGGCGGTGGGTTTGTCGGCGCCGAGGACCAGAAACCCAGTCTGGTCGGGAAGCCGTGCAATGCGTTTCACTTCATACCAACCCGGACCGGGAACAGGTTTGATCGAGCCATCAGCAACTTGCACTTCAACGAGGGTCATCAGGCCGCTCCCGGTTGCATCGCCGCCGGCAACACAAACGATGCTTTTCCCGTCAGCTGACCAGGCCGGGGTTTGCTGCCGCCACCAGGGAAATGTTTCCGGTCGTTTCCGTAAGGCGAGTATTCGTTCTCCGGTGCCGTCGGCATTAGCTATCAATAACGCACTTTCGCCGAGCTTTGGAAAGTTGCCGCGCACGTAAGAGAACTGTCGCCCATCTGGAGAATAACTTACTGCCCCGTCCGCGTCGGTGATCAGTTTCTTCTGAGCGCCGCCAAGCAGTGGCATCTGGTAGAGCGCAGCGAGATTGTTCTTTTCTGTCCTGGCGAAGTTGATGTAGTTGCTGTCTGGAGAAAATGAGAGCGCCAGGTATTCGAGGTCGGCTGGAGGGATGATTTGCACGTTGCTGGTCGTGGCCACTTGTCTGGTCCAGAGGCTCTGCTGCCCTCCTTCGTTCAAGACATAGACCACATACTTGCCATCGGGCGAGATCGCTGCCTCAGAAGACTTCCCGTTGGTGGTCAACCGTTCAATCTTGATCGCGTGTGGTGTGCGAGCGGATTTACCCCAAAACCAATAAAGCGCGAAAGCGATTCCCACTACTGACAACAACAGCGCCAGCACGACAATAACGACGCCTCCTTTATGGCGCTTAATCTCGCCGGAAATGTATTCCGCGCTGGACGTGGAATGTGTGGCGGCGGTTGCTGCTGTTGTTGAGGTTGAACTGGTATTGGTGAGGGCAACTGTCCGATCCGCGGTTTGGGACACGTGCGCGTCAATGTTTGTATGCGGGATTGTGTCCGGCGGGGTCGAACGATCGACTTCCGCCGGGTGCTGCATTTCGCGTCGCAATTCTTTGAGCTCAGTCGCGACGTCTTTAATCGTTTGGAACCGATCTTCAGGGTCTTTAGCGAGACATCGACGCACGATGCGTTGCAAATCGGACGAAACGACCGCGTTATGATCTGTCATCGGCGGCGGTTGTTCGTGGATGATGTTGTGCAGCGAATCCACGACCGTCTCGCCCGCGAACGGCTTATGCTTAGTCACCGCTTCATAGAGAATGCAGCCGAAAGAGAAAATGTCGGAACGCCCGTCGATCTTCGTCTGTCCGCGAGCCTGCTCGGGCGACATATAACCAACCGTGCCCATGATCATTCCCGGGATGGAAAGTGGCTGCGCCAGAATAGCGGTGGCGATCTCGCTGGCTGCATTAGCTTCCGAGCCCGGCGCTTTTTGAGGCTCGATCAGTTTTGCCAGACCAAAATCCAAAATCTTTGCGTAGCCGTCGCGCGAAACCATGATGTTGTCGGGCTTGAGGTCACGATGGACAATGCCTGCGGCATGAGCTTTCGCTAATCCGTCGGCGACCTGAGTGAGCCATTCCAGAAGTCGATTCAAGCTGGCCTTGTCGCGATGGATTTTGTGGCGCAGCGTGTCACCATCAATCAATTCCATCGCCATGAAGCTCGTGCCTTCGGCTTCCCCTATTTCGTAGATGTGTGCGATGTGCGGATGGTTAAGTGCAGCGGCGGCTTTCGCCTCTTGCGTGAAGCGACGCATTCGGCCCTCATCCGCCGCGACTTCAGGGTGCAAAACTTTCAAGGCGACGGTGCGTTCGAGCTGCGTGTCTTCAGCTGAATACACCTCCCCCATACCACCCGCGCCAAGCCGTGAGCGAACCTGATAACGACCAAGCTTTGTGTTGGGAGAAAATGGCATAGTCACGGATGATAGATTGTCTTTTGCTTCAACAACAGCCTCACTCGCTAATAATGTGATCAAACGCAAGAATTTGGGAAGTTGCTGAGGTCAGTGCAAGTCCCCATTATCATGAGTTTGCAATGCTTCTATTCTTTTTTGACTAGAGCACGATCCACGAAGCAACCCGAAACTGTACGAAGAGTCGAGTTTCCACATCCTTCCGTTCTTGTTTTCTTCGTCGGTGTGATCGGCGCAATCTGCGGACGCATTAGAACTGAACTCGTATGTTAAAATTCGAGGATGATCCTCGATTTTGTCGAAGTAAACAATTTCCGAAATCTAAGTGGCAAGATATTTTGGGGACCTGGGCTCAACATCATCCACGGTCACAATGGTCAGGGTAAGACCAACTGGCTCGAGGCCATCCACACACTCTCACGTACCAAATCATTTCGCACCCAACGGCTGCAGGAGTCGATTAGATTCGGGCAGCAGACTGCTTCCATTGCCGGGCAGGTTTCAACCGGTAGCGATATCCACAGAGACCTGGAAGTGACCCTGAAGGACAACACCAAAGCAATTTGGGTCAACGGAAAGCGCGAACAACTCGCAAGATACCTTGGGTTGCTACCGGTGTTTGCGTTTACCGCTGATCAACTTGAAGTAGTGAGAGGAGCAGCGGAAGCGCGACGCCATTTTATTGATCGCGGTATCGCCTCGTTGAGACCTGCGTACGTGCAAACCGCCGCCGACTACAACAGAGTAATCAAACAGAAGAATCGCATTCTCCAGGACTCGGCCGAGCAGGAGCTTCGCCTGGCCGAGACAGAGGATCTGTTGGCGCCCTGGAACGAGCAGCTTGCCCGCTTAGGTGCGGAGATCCACAAGGCCCGCGTCGACTATACAGCGCGACTGAATGTCGCTCTGGAGCGGTCGCTGTTTGAGCCGGCGGAATTGGAGATTCGTTACGCTTCGTCGTTGGAGGGGAAGGGTGAGCTTGATGATTACGAAGCGCTTTTGCTGGAGCGTTTGCAACTTCGCTTGCAGGCTGAAGTGGCTGCGGGGAGAGCATTAGTGGGGCCACACAAGGACGACTTGATAGTCCAATTAGCCGGCCGGGAAATGCGTGTTTACGGGAGTTCCGGCCAGCAGCGTAGTGCATTGTTACTATTAGACTTAGCGGCAATTTCCGTGTATAATTCCTGTCATAATGATTATCCAGTTTTTCTGGTCGACGATGTCGACGCGGAACTGGATGAAAAAAGGATAAGACGTCTTTTGGAGTACCTTGAAGGCCGCACTCAGACATTCATTACCACATCGAAGCGAAGCCATCTCGAAGGGTTCCTTTCAAGAGCAAACGTACAAGAGATCGTTCAAGGCGAGGCAGTGCCGGTGGAATTGAAAACGAGCACTTTCTCGGTGGCGGCGGCTCTGGACTGAGTTAGTCCGCGAGCCTCCAAAATAGAAATACGCTTGCCATGGATTTCGATGACACCGACGATTTGTTGAAAAGTAATAAGGAGAAAGAATTGTCAACAGCAGGGATCACACCAGGAAAGAAAACTCAGGCCTACGATTCGTCCTCAATCGCGGTTCTGGAAGGCCGGGAAGCAGTCAGAAAGCGTCCAGCAATGTATATCGGTTCGACCGGCGAGATGGGCCTCCACCATCTGGTCTACGAAGTGGTAGATAACTCTATCGACGAGGCGCTGGCTGGATACTGTGACACGGTGGAAGTGACCATTCATCTCGACGATTCAATAACCGTGGTCGACAACGGCCGCGGTATTCCGGTTGACGAAATGAAGAAGGAGCGGAAGTCTGCCGCGGAAGTGGTGATGACCAAGCTCCACGCCGGCGGGAAGTTTGACTCCAACGCCTACAAAGTGTCCGGCGGTCTGCATGGTGTGGGTGTCTCCTGCGTAAACTTCCTTTCCGAAACATTGCACCTGGAAATCTGGAGAGACAGTAAAACTTACGAGCAGTCTTACGCCCGCGGGATCGCAGTTGCGCGTTTGGAACACACTGGGAAAACGAAGAGGCGCGGAACCAAGATCACTTTTAAGCCTGACCCTCAGATTTTTGATCACACTGTATTTAGTTTCGACAAACTATCAGAGCGCTTACGAGAAAAAGCCTTTCTCAATAAGGGTATCCGCATAACGATCAAGGATGAGCGCGAAGAGCCAGAGAAGTCGCATGAGTTTTACTACAAAGGCGGCATCGCGGAATTCGTTAAGCATCTGAACAAGAATAAGACCACGCTCCACGACAAGCCGCTCTACTTTGAGAAGGAAAGCGATGCGCTCTCGATTGAAGTGGCCATTCAGTACAACGACGCGTACGACGAAAAAGTCTACTCGTTTGCGAACAACATAAATACGGTAGATGGTGGTTCCCACTTGTCGGGGTTTCGATCAGCTTTCACGCGAACCATAAACGCCTACGCCCAGTCATCCGGCCTCGCGAAGAATTTCAAGACGTCGCTTACCGGTGATGATGTTCGCGAAGGTTTGGTGGCGGTCATCTCGGTGAAGCTGCCGCAGCCGCAGTTTGAAGGGCAAACTAAGGGCAAGCTCAATTCCGATGTGAAGGGAGCGGTGGAGTCGTTTCTAAACGAGCGCCTGACGGAGTATCTCGAACAAAACCCCACGGTGGCGCGAAAGATTGTCGGCAAATCTGTCGACGCGGCCAGAGCCCGCGAGGCTGCCAGGAAAGCCAGAGAAATAGTTCGCAAAGGCGCGCTGGGCGGGTCAATGCTGCCGGGCAAGCTGGCGGATTGCCAGGAGAAGGATCCGGCCTTATCGGAGATCTACATCGTTGAGGGCGACTCGGCCGGTGGCTCGGCAAAGCAGGGACGTGATCGCAAGAATCAGGCGATCCTTCCTTTGAAGGGCAAAATCCTGAATGTCGAAAAAGCGCGTTTCGACAAAATGCTGGGGCATAGTGAAATCAAAGCCTTGATCACTGCGCTCGGTACGGGGATCGGCAAAGAAGATTTTGACGCGACCAAGCTGCGTTATCACAAGATTATTCTCATGACCGACGCTGACGTTGACGGTTCCCACATCCGCACCCTGTTGCTTACCTTCTTCTATCGTCAAATGGCAGAGTTGATTGAACGAGGCTATGTCTACATCGCCCAGCCGCCGTTGTTCAAGGTAAAGCGGGGTAAGAAGGAAGAGTACATTAAGGACGAAAGCCTGATGGTTCGTTATCTGATGCGCATGGCTACCGCAGACATGACCGTTAAGTCGGTCGGCGCCAACCAGGACATTGAAGGTAAGGAGTTGGCCAGTTCGCTGGAGAAGTTGGTGGACCTTAAGCGCTACAGCGAAAAGGCTGCGCGTCGCCTGGGTGGTGATGCCCGGCTGCTGGACACGCTGCTCGAAGCCTTCGGCGGAAAGAAAGGTGTGTTGCGGAAAGATGGGTCAACGCTGCGCACAGTTTTCCAGGATAGCGAACAGATGAGTAAGGTTCGAGACGTGGTCGCTAAGGCTGGTTTCGAGACCGAACTCTCACTCGACGAGGAACACGGGCTGTGGGAGATCGAAACGACCTCCACGTCAGGACTCAACCTGGCAATCGATTGGAACTTTGCCAGCTTTGTTGAATTTCATAAGGCCGTGGAACTTTACATGGCTCTTGAAGACAAGCTGGCGCCCCCATTCATTACCGGAACCAACGGAACCAGCGAAGAGATTTCAACCCGAGAAGCACTGCTGGAGAAGGTGCTGGCGGCCGCCAAGAAGGATCTTTCAATCCAGCGCTACAAAGGTCTGGGTGAGATGAATCCTGAACAACTCTGGGAAACCACCATGAACCCGGAGAAGCGAACGCTGTTGCAGGTCAGAGTAGAAGATGCGGTAGAGACCGGCGAGATCTTTACAGTGCTGATGGGAGACGCTGTTGAGCCTCGACGCAAGTTCATTGAGGACAATGCCCTGGATGTGCGCAACCTGGACGTGTAGAGCGACGATAGGTCCTATGAGTCGAATAGGACCTATCAACTACTTCTCACCAAATCGCTGAACCACGAAGCGGGATAGCTTAAGTGGCTTTCCCGGAGGAATACCTGCCTTGCGCGCAGCAATCTCCACTTGCCTGGTGACAGTGTCTATACCTTCGATGTTCGGCAATAGTAGTCCGCGCGATCCACTCGATTCATCCTCAACGATTACGCCATAAGTCGCGGGATCAAGATCTTCAATAGTGGCTGGCTCTGGTGCTCCCAGAATATCAACCGAGTATTTCAGACCCGCGAGTTCATCCGCGGACACCGGCTGAAACCTGGGATCCCGGCTAGCGGCATTTAACGCATTCTGGACCAGTTCCTCCGCTAATGTTTCCTTCGCCGGTTCAATCGTGCCGATACAACCCCGCAGATCCCCGCTGAACGTCTTGATCGAAACAAAACACGCGGCGCGGGCTGATAGTACGCCTGAGGTTGATGGCACTGAAAGTTGTTTGCCCGTGAGAACGAACGCTTCGACCGCCCGCCGAGCGAGGGATGGCAAGAGCTCAGCCAGGTTCTCTTCGGCGACGTTGTCAGAAGATAGTTCAGTCCGTTCGTCTCTATCGCGGCTCTTTGAGTTGGTCAATTGGGCCACCAGGTAACCAACTCCGAATGGCGCTTCATAGTGCAAAACTTCAGCGGCTCCTGATAACTCTCGAGTGGCACCCAGAACTACAAGCATCGACCTGTATCCGCATTCGCCAGCCATCCGCCGCAGGTTCTGATCTATATCTATGATCCGGTTGGGGGAGCCATTACGCAGCGCGTCAACGACACGAGCGTCAAATGCGTAAGCCGTGGGGTTATACCCAGCAGGCGCTCCTGGTTTCAAACGGTGACTCAAATCGCCGCTGGCGATAAAAGCCGCTGACCTTCCCAGCCGGTCAATCGCTCGCCTGACGCAAGCTCCAAAACTAAGGTGGTCTTCGTTGGAAAGAAAGCTATAGCCGAGCCCGACAACTCGTCCCTTCCAACCATACCGCTGTAGAAAGTAAAGCGGCACGGTGCTGCCGTGATCGAGCTTTTGGTCTGCGAGCGTAGCGACTACATAGTTCTCCTCGGCAGCGGCCGTCTTTATTGCCTGGAGTAACTCGTCATCAAGGGGGAATGCAACCGTTGCGGCGGGCGCGTGAAAGTCTGCAAAGTCTCCAAAAAGCTGGGGAGTTTCATAGGCAACAAACGCATGCGCACTCAGCGGCGCGTGAGGTGAGATGAGCACCAAAGTTTCGGCGCCAGATTCGATAACGCGGCGAGTCAATTCCTCCATCGCGCTGATCGAGCCGCGCACCTGTGCAGCCGCCTCCCCGCCCACCTCTGGAACCATTATGGGCGGATGAGGAGCGATACCGGAGAAAACTATGGAGCTCTCGTTTCCCATGGATGCATCAGTAAAGCAAACTGTTAGGCCACCCCAGCGGGGCTGCCCCGCCGGGGACCCCGGGTTTGCAACGACTCTTGTCACTCAAACCAGCGTCCACCGAACCGTTCCGCAAACTAACAGTTTGCTTTACAGTCAACCAGTGGCGAGAATCAGCGCAAATAGTTGAGCGCTAAGGAATGATCGCGGCCGAGCGTTGCTGGTTTACTCTCCTGGGAACGGCCGAATCTTACCACATGAATTGCCCGGCTCCGGACCAGGCGTTTATGATGAGCTTCAAAATGGATAACGAAAAGTTTGATGTGTTGATTGTGGGAGCTGGGCCTGCGGGCTCGTTTGCCGCCGAAAAGCTGGCAAGGGGCGGCGCTCGCGTGGCCTTGTTTGATGGCCGGCCCGAAGGAGAACCCAAAGCCTGTGGTGGCGGCGTGACTGCCAAGGCACTAAAGGCCTGGCCTCATCTGCTCAACGCCGTTGGTCGAACAGTTAATGAGCTGGAGATGTATTCGCCGTCAGGCAAGCGCCTACACATGAAGCTTGACGAGCCCTTCGCCATCTACTCGCGAGTTGCATTTGATTCCTACTTGCGCGACCGGGCGCGCGATGCCGGCGCGGAGGTGGTGTTCGAAAAAATCACTGTCCGGGGGATAACGAAGCTCAGTGCGGGCCAAGGTGGTTGGAAACTTCGCAGCGCCGGCGGCGGTGAATGGTCCGGGAAGATTCTGGTAGGTGCTGACGGAGCAAACAGTGCCATCGCGAAAAAGTTGGCTGGTCCGCTGGCAGCTTCTGACATGGAAGTCGCTTTTGGCTACCGGGCGCCGCTGCCTGAGAAGGGAGATGCGCCGACCGTGATTGCGTTTCTTCCCAAATGGGTAGGGTACGCCTGGGCGTTTCCAAGGTTGGACCACATTTCGTTTGGCATAGCCACCACGCAGGATGCGTTTGAACACAAGGCACTCGATCAACTCCTGTGGCAGTTCATGGTTGGTTACTACAGCCAACGTGAAGACAATCACCAGAATGGGACGAAAAACATCTGGCAACAGTCGATGGGACCTGAAGCTTCCGTAAGCGCTATCGAGAGAAATCTCCGCGCGACTGCCGAACGTTATGCCGCGCGTATTCCGGGTCTCGCCGACCAGACCTGGGACACGAGACGTGCATGCGGCGACGGCTGGGCGTTGCTCGGTGACGCAGCGGGTTTTGCTGATCCGGTTACGGGTGAAGGTATCTATTACGCGTTGCGCTCAGCGGAACTCTTCGCGGAGACTTTCCTTAAGGGGAGTCCGGAGGAATACGAGCAACGTTGGCGAGAAGATTTTGGCGGCGAACTGCGGCGCGCTTCACAAATGCGCCGTCGCTTCTACGGAAACTTCTGGGGCGCGCCTTTCACGGAAAGAATGATTGGGTTTGCCCGCGGCCACCGTGGAATTCAGAAAGTCCTTGGTGATCTGGTGGCCGGCGAACAGGGCTACGTTGGCTTGAAGAAGAAACTGGCGCGCAGTGCGTTGCGCCCGCTTTAGGTTTCTGGTTGAATGAAAACTCTCCAACGTGGTCGAATCGGATCACACAGTTAGCAACCAGGGATTGTAGGGGTGGCGCTCCGTGACCACCCCTCGGTTTAGAGAAGAGACTCGCGCGGAAAGCGCTGCGACCGGTACAGCGTACTGCGGCTTTGCCGCCTTCCGTGCGGAAAGGCTGTCGGCCTTTCCGGAACGCTTACCATCGTGACTGAGGCTACGCCTCTGGTTCGGAGGCATAGCCTCAAAAGAATTTAAGGCCAACCGGAAAGGCATCTGCCTTTCCGCACGGAGGGCGGCCAAGCCGCAAGAATCCCTTCCCAATTTCTCTGTCCTTGCGAGCGTCGCACGTTACTCGCTCCGTTAGGGGGCCAGCCGCTTAATGGCCCAACTCCCATCGGTCTGGCGTCCGTAGAGAACGCGATCGTGCAGGCGGCCTGAACGGTTTTGCCAGAATTCAATCACCTCTGGCTTTAGTCGGTAGCCACCCCAATGCGCCGGCCGCGCGACAGTTCGGTCGCGGAACACCGTCTCAAATTCGCGGAACCTTTGCTCCAGAAGCTCCCGGCTTTCGATCACTTCGCTTTGGGGCGAAGCGAGTGCTCCTATCTGGCTCTCACGTGGCCGAGAATGAAAGTATTCGTCCGATTCTGCGGCGGAGACTCGCTCCACGCTACCCTCAACCCTCACTTGTCGATCCAACTGAACCCAGTAGCAGACCAGGGATGCAAAAGGGTTCGAATCAAGCTCCCTGGCCTTCCGACTATTGTAGTTTGTGTAGAAAACGAAACCGTTCTCGTCGGCTTGTTTTAGCAGGATCATGCGGGCTGAAGGTTTTCCCTCCTTGGTAGCGGTCGCCACGGTCATCGCGTCTGGCAGGCGCGATCCGGAAGCGATCGCCTGGTCGAACCAGAGACGAAAGAGTTTGAGTGGATTTGGATCGACGATTTTCTCGTCGAGGTCTTGAGCAGTAATTTTGTTCTGAGTTTCATTCATGGCTTTGAGAACAGACTTAGGACGGCCGCTGTATGGTTTGGCTAGGACATCGCCTTCGTATACGGTGCCAGTCGCGTGCGTAGTTCATTAGGAATGGGAACAGTTTCAAACGTATCACGCCTTACCGCCGCCAGCACAAAATGAGCGTGCGCGATTATCAATTCATCACCTTTGCGCCGCACTTCAAAATCCAAACGCATTGACTTGGTCCCGAATTTTCCGACATAGACTGATACTTCCAAAAGATCGTCCAATTGGGCTGCGTGATGAAAGTCGCATTCGAGGTGAACGCGTGGCAGCCAAACGTCGAGCTCGTCAAACATTACGCTGTAAGGCAAACCGACTGAGCGGAACAGCTCCGTCTCGGCGAATTCAAAGAAGCGAATGTACGCGCCATAGAAGATGATCCGCGCAGCATCGACATCGCCCCAGCGCACACGTTCTTCGATGGTGTATTTTTTGTGCTCGGGCATTGGTGATTTGACTTAGACACGTTCGCGGTTGTGCCGCGAATGAATCGCCCAGTTTGGAGTGCGGTAACCTGTTACCGCTTTGGTCTTCGGCGACCTGTCGCCGTCGTCCTTGCGACAAAACACTGCGCGTTTCTCCAATACTGATTTCCAGGCGAACAGCTGCGACAGGTCGCAGACGACCAAAGCGCTGACAGGTCGGCGCACTCCAAAAATCCCACCCGCTAACGCAGGTGGTTCTGACAGCTCACCGTCAGACCTCCACCCCGTTTCGAGCTGCTTCGGCTACGGCCGAGATGAATTCGCCAAGTTCGACCGGCTTGGTCAGGTAGCGGTGGTAGCCGGCCGACCGCGCTTGTTCCTTGTCCTCTTGCTTGGCGTACGCAGTGATTGCGATAGCAGGGATCGGCGGCACAAAACCCAATGCGATGACCTTTTGCATTAGCTCGTATCCATTCTCGCCGGGCATAGCAATGTCAGAAACCAGGACATCGGGTCTGGATGACCTGATAGCCTCATAAGCCTGAGCTGCCGACGAGGCACTGGTAACCTGGGCACCTCGGCTTTTGAGCGCGGCGCTTAGCAGCTCCAGAGTATCTTCATCGTCGTCAACCACCACCACCTGCAGACCGGATAATTCTTCGAACGACGGCGCCGTTGACCTGCTTTCAGGACTCTCCATGTAGGCGTCCAGCGGCAAGGTTGAGGCGGCCAGCGATCCGACGGCAGGAAGTCTAACCGTAAAAGTAGTGCCGGTGCCTTCACCATCGCTTTTGCCTTCGATTGATCCTCCGTGAATTTCGATCAGATGACGCGCGATGGCCAGTCCCAGGCCGAGCCCGCCGTGTTGGCGCGTGGAGGTGCTATCTGCCTGACGAAATCTATCAAACACAAACGGCAGAAAGTCTGGTCGGATGCCTTGTCCGGTATCGGTTACCGCGATCTCGACTTCCGTATCAACCTGACGAAGTCGGACGGTTACGTAACCCCCTGAAGGGGTAAACTTCACTGCGTTTGAAAGCAGGTTCCAAAAGACCTGTTGCAACCGGTTGGTATCGCCGGAAACTGATATTGGTTCCCGATCGAAAATTAAGTCGATCCTGATATTCTTGGCTTCAGCCGTTGGCCTTACCACGTTGACCGCTGCTTCCAACACGGATTCGAGGGCGATAGGATGTAGTTCCAGATACAAGTGGCCGGTGATAATCCGCGATACGTCGAGAATGTCGTCAATGATCTGGGCCTGAGCCTTGGCGTTACGCTTGATCGTTTCAATAGCTCGAGCGGACATGTCGCTTTCGAGCTTGCCACCCTCGAGCATCCGCGACCAACCAAGAATTGCCGTCAGTGGCGTGCGCAGCTCATGAGAGACCGTGGCCAGGAATTCGTCCTTCAACCGATTCGACTCCTCCGCGGTGGCTCGCGCACTGCTCTCACGTTCGAGCAGTCCCACATTTTCAATCGCGACCGCGGTCAGGTTTGCGGCCATCCGCATCGCCGTGGTGTGCTCGTCGTGGTAGGCGCCTCGTTCGTATGATTGCACCTCGATCGTACCAATAATGCGGCCCATCACAGACATCGGCGCTGACAGTGACGACTGTGGCCGCAAGCCGTTATCCGGACCAACGAGGAGGGCAGGGTGACCAATGGATGCAGTCATGTAATCGTCAGTAATGATCACCTGGTTGGTCTTGATGGCCCGGCTGTTTGGGCCAGCTGAGGTGACCCGCATAGGCGGAAGCCCCGACGTATCGATCTCCTGGCCATCAGCCCAGCCGTAACACGCGGTGCGAACATCGCGAACTGGGTCATAGAGCGATATAAAAAGCCCGTCACAGGGAACCGACAACAGCGCGAACTCTTTGAGACCCCAAAAGATGACCTGAAGATCCCGAGCTGTTCCCAACGTCTGGGACAACCCGGCGATCCTTTCCAGCAATCGTTCATACTCGGAAAGGGCGCGCTGATCCGCCTGGCGCAACGCCTCCTCAGCCTGACGGCGCAAGGTGATGTCGCGAGCCACACCGTGCACCCCTACCGGCTTCCCTTGATGTAAAGCCAACCGGCTACTTACCTCAAGAGTAAAGGTGCGTCCATCTTTAGCTTGCACCTCTACTTCATAGTTAGTGCGCTCTTCTCCGGAAAGTTTGCGTTCCGTCATGGAGCGAGCGCTTTCGGTTGAAGTCGGCGTAAGAAAGTCTGCCATGTTCATCCCGATGAGTTCGGTTTGGGTATAGCCGGCAATCGACTCCACGGCCCGGTTCATCGAAGTGACGTTCCCCGCCAGGTCCAGCGCGAAAACGATGTCGTTCGCATTCTCCACCAGATCGCGATAACGCTCCTCACTCTCTTTGACCGCGGCTTCCGCTCGCTCGCGTTCGTGCAGACTCTTTCGCACGGTCGCTTCCGACGCCCGCACCTCTGCTTCGGAGAGTTCCGCTTTAGCGCGGGCCCGCATTTGTGAACGAGTGAGGCCGAAGAACAGAAAACTGAGCAGTATCCCTGCCGCCAGCGTGTAAGAGCCCCAGCTTTTGCTGTTTGACAAATCAAAACCCGGTCGACTGGAACAGCTGATGGTCCAGAGACGTCCAGCCACGTTCATGTTGGTAAGCGCGGTGAAGCGAGGTGTATAGCCGCCGGGCGCTACATCTTTCGGGTCACTTGAAAAGTAAAGCAAATTCTCCGGTGTCAGATCTGATCCGTCGTAGATCTTGAATTCAATATTTTCGCGGGCTGCGCCGCCTACAATACCGGGGAAAAAATCGTTGGCTCGGAAAGCACTAAAAACAAAACCGACGAGCGCCGCCCTCCGTTCACTTTCATTTGCCGGCGGTTGTGCCTGGCGATAAACAGGAACATAGATGAGAAAGCCAGGTTGGCTGGCTTGCGGATCGATCCTTTGAAATAGAGTTACCCGTCCAGAGGCTGCCGGAAGGCCTGAGTCACGCGCTCGTTCCATGGGCGCGCGTCTGGAGGGCTCGGTAAATATATCGAAGCCGATGCCCGCTCGATTGCGCGGATCCTGGGGCTCGAGATAAATGACAGCGTGGTATTCCTCCCTCTCAGATTCTGGCCACAGGTGAAAACTTTCGGCACCCTCGCGTTTCCTGGCCGCAATCAAGGCGGCCCGCTCCTCTGGCTTGAATTTCAAGGAGAAGCCCATACCCTGCACGCCAGGATAATGCTCGACAAGTCCCACTATCTTCACGAAAGTCTTAAATTCGTCTTCCTTGACGGACTCATGGGCCGAGAAAAGTCCCGCCCCTGCCCGCAGGACCGCCGTATAGCTTTCCAGTCTTCTTCCAATGCTCGCGTGAACGTCCTGGACCAGTGCCTCGTAGCGCGCGCGATCTTCCGCTTCGGCCACCCTGGCCAGACGATAGGAAACAATAAAGGTGAAGAGCAGACCGGCGATGAGAACGAGGTATGGCGTGAGTTGCCGCAGGCGCTGATGGCGTTCGGATGTGGTGAATGGAGATCCCATTACGTTCGTTTAGAGGTGGGTACCGCCCACCGGTGCGACGAGGAGACGACCAATAGACAAGCCCTATCAGTTTCGTTTAGGAGCGAACGTCGCCCAAAGGGTGAATGGCCTCATCCACGCTGAGCCGATGGGCCGTGCCCCGCTAAACGAATCTACAATCTCTGACCTCCAGGAGTGTCTGGTGCTACCTCACCCGACTGGTCCGACGTCGAAGAAAATCCATTAGAACAAACTGCGAGAGGTTGCCTGGATTCGCAAAGTAAGCTTTACCGTTAGTCATAGCAGTCATTTGCTTCACGAACTCCATCAGGTAAAAGTCGCTCGCCAACATAAAGGTATTAATCATTATACCGGCTTTGCGGCAGGCCTGGACCTCTTTGAAAGTGGCCTCCATTACAAACGGATCCCCACCCATGGAATTCTTGTAGAGTCGCCGCCCCGCTGGGATGCTCGTCCTGCCTCCCTGCCTTCCGCTGGAGACTCCAGCGATGTTTCCCTCAACAAAACAGGCGGTCGGTTTCCCATCCGTGACCATCACGATCTGCTTCATCTCTTTGCGCTGCGATTGCAGGATGCGGCGGGCGAGCCTGAGTCCCTCAGCGGTGTTGGTGTGGTATGGACCAACCTGAGTAGTCGCGAGTTTAGCGATGGGAAGTTCTTCGGCGCTGTCGTGGAAGAGCACAATCTTCAAAGAGTCGCCGGGATACTGCGTGCGAATAAGGTGGGCCAGAGCGAGGGCCACTTTCTTAGCGGGCGTAAAACGATCTTCGCCATACAGAATCATCGAGTGGGAACAGTCGAGCATCACCACGGTGGCGCAGGACGACTGGTAGTCGCATTGATGAACGTGCAGATCGCCATACTCGAGATTAAGCGGAACTGTTAATCCTTCGCGCTGGATGGCCGACAGCAAGGTTGTATTCACATCAAGATTGATGGTGTCGCCAAACTCATAAGGCTTGCTCGCGGCGGCCGCTTCAACGCCGGTGGAAAGATAGGAGGTATCGTGGCGTCCCATGGCGCTCTTACCCAAACTTCCGAGCAGGTTTCTCAGCGTCTTGTAACCGAGAAAATCCAGCCCCTTTTCAGTGAGTTCGAATTTGACGGTGCGTGGCAAAGGCTCGGAGACTTCGGGTTCTCCCCTTCCCATTCCCGGTCGCTGTTGCTGTGGCGTGGGTTCTTCACTGAGTTTTAGATAGCCTTCTTCGACCAGCCTCTCGATTAACTGGTTGAGCATTTCTTCGAGCAGTGAGCCCTTAAACTTTCCTTCGTTGTCGGCCAGCATCTCCTGAATCTGACGCTGATCTAAAAGACCCTGGTCCATCAACGCTTGCAACAGCGCCCGCCGGAGCGCATCAAGCGATGTGTCCTGCGGTTGGCGTTGACGGGTCCAGTAGTAATCGTCGTCGTAGCCGGAATCGAGGAGGGAGTCGGAGAGACTCTCCATCAAGTCGCCGAGGTTGAGCGATGAGATGTCGAGGCCTTTGAATTTTGAATAGCGGGTAAACTTCATTTGTCAGGAGTTAAAAGCTCAGCCACAGATAAACACTGATTTTCACGGATTGCTTTACGCGGATTATCAAATATCAATCTCTTAAAGTCTGGCTTCAAACCGAAATTAAGGAGCAAACCCACTTCGATTTCCGTTGCGCGCAAGTAATTGAGTAGTTGAGCGCTATGGGCAGAATCGAGGGCACGCGCCGCTTTTAGTTCAATCAGAACGGAGTTCTCGACGAGCATATCAGCAGAAAAGTCGCCGACCTGATGTCCACGGAACCAAACTGGTATCTCTATCTGGCGGCAAACCTTCGGACCCATTGAGCTAATAGCTATCTCTAACGACTTCTCATAAACGGATTCAAGAAAGCCATGGCCCAGCTCGTTGTATACCTCGTAAAAGACTCCAATGATCTTTTGAGTTATGTCTCCGTGCTTGAATCCGTGATTATCTGTGTTCATCTGTGGCCCTAACTGTACTTTCCTGTCTCAGTCAGATCGTCGTAGATCATCCCGCGGCGGTCCTTCTTCGCTTTCGTCACCGCGGTGTAGCCGCCTTCCTCATTGCGGCTGATCTTGTTCTGAGCGTACAAGCCTTCAAGTACAAACTCGCAGGCGGCCACCAATTGAGCGGTGTCAGACCTCTTGAAATCGAATGGGATTAACGAAGTGTCTATCAACTCAGGTACAGCTTCGAGCAGCGTGGCGCATTCAACTGCCGACGCGGTATCCGCCAGACGCAGTTTGTTCCCCTGATCAAACCACTGCACCGTCTGGGCGAAGTCAATGCCCACAAAGTAACCTTCAAAAACCTCGCCAGCCGCACGCTTGATCAACTCCTTGGCGATGCGATTCGCGCCCAGCTGTTCGCCCTCATACTCGAGTTCCATCTTGCCGGTCATTGAAGGGATCGCGGCGTAGATGTCAGAGATACGCGGCACGATCCCCGCTTCGCCGGTGAGTATCGCCCGACGCTCGGCATTTGAGACCATCGACTCGATCACCGTGATTGGCATCCGTTGCGAAACGCCGGAATGCTTATCAACGCGACTGTCATCACGTGCCTCAAACGCAATCTGCTCGACGCTCTCGCGGATGAAGTCAGGAATGTGCACCGGTTGACTTGAAACCCCGGAAGCATCAACACCGCCGCGGTTAACCCAGGCTTCCTGTCGAGTGATCTCAACTGCCGTCTGCAGCTCGGCTGGATAGTGAGTCATGATTTCGGTGCCAATCCGATCCTTAAGCGGCGTGATGATCTTGCCGCGGGCGGTGTAGTCTTCCGGGTTCGCTGAAAAGATAAGCATCACATCGAGTGGCAAGCGCACCGGGTAACCCTTAATTTGCACATCGCCTTCCTGCATGATGTTGAAGAGACCCACCTGAATCTTGCCGGCGAGATCCGGCAACTCGTTGATGGCGAAAATTCCGCGATTGGCGCGCGGCAGCAATCCATAGTGAATAGTCAGCTCATCGCTCAGCAGGTGTCCGCCCTTGGCAGCCTTGATGGGATCCACGTCGCCAATGATGTCGGCGATAGTTACATCGGGGGTGGCCAGCTTCTCAACAAAACGAGAATCGCGACCAATCCAGGCGATTGGGGTTGAGTCGCCATGAAGTTCGAGCGTTCGGCGGCCGAACGCGGAGATGGGACGGAAGGGATCGTCATTAACTTCAGAGCCGGCGATGACTGGTATCTGATCGTCCAGCAACTGGGTGAGTTGACGAATGATTCTGCTCTTGGCTTGTCCGCGTAGTCCGAGGAGAATTATGTTGTGTTTCGCGAGGATCGCATTTACGAGTTGTGGGATAACGCTTTCATCGTAGCCGACAATGCCCGGAAAGAGCTTTTCGCCTGAGCGAAGTTTTTTTATTAGATTTGCGCGCAACTCATCTTTGACAGGGACGCCTCTGTAGCCGCTGGTTTTAAGTTCACCGAGAGTTTTTGCTTGTTCCATGATTTAGTTACTTGATTGCAGTTTTGAAAAGATTTTAACCGCAAAGAACGCAAAGTACGAACGCAAGAAAAGTGCAGGGGATTACAGGGGTTCGTAGCGACCGGATATTTTGGATCCGTTTAGAAAGCGGACTTGTCCGCCCGTAGGGGAGCAACAGCCACCCCAGCCGGGTTGCCCGGCCGGGGACCCCGGCAAGTGCCCTTCTAAACGGATCAGTGATAGCGAGAAGGTGTTTTCGCGTACTGAAGGTGAGGTGACGATCCCTGAAAGCAGATGCAATCACTCGAACTAAGAATTCTGTTCGCGCCGCTGTGGGCTATTGCTGAACGGTTTAATTGCGCCGTCAAGGTTTTGTGAAATCAAGCCATCCGCTTCGAGTTTTTCCAGGTGCGCCAGCACAGCGCGTTCAGCCATAGCATGCGCCTTGGGTGAAACATCGGTATAGACGCGCGCAACAATCTCTTTTGCCGTGGTCGCACCCTCGCTCACTGCCTGGAGAATGTTCTGCTCGCGTTCCAGTCGGTGGGAAATGTATTGGTCGATCTTCGCGTAGGGATTGGCGATGGCCGGCCCATGGCCGCCAAAGATTACAGAAAGGTTTGGCAGTCCGCGCAGGCGCTCCAGCGAGCGCAGGTAGTCGCGCATGTTTCCTTCGGGGGGATCGATAAGTACGGAACCTAGCCCGACGATATTATCCCCGGAAAGAAGCGTGCCGGTGCTTTCATGATAAAGGCAGAGATGACCGCGCGCATGACCAGGAGTGTGCATCGCGCGCAGACTAATCGCTGGTGAACCATTGAGACTGATCGTTTCATCGTCCTCGATAAATCGATCCACGCGAATCACCTTAGCCAGAGGTTCGGCCGTCAGTTGGTGGGCTGCTACTGCGACGCGCTCACCTAAATGAGTCCGGAGCGCGTTGACGCCGCCAACGTGATCGGGATGCATGTGGGTCAAAACTATTTCGCGGACGATTCTGCCTTCGGCAATCAGACTGTCGATCCCGGCAGCCAGCGCTTGCTGTTCATCTTCGTAAGGTGACCCGGGATCGATCACCAGGATCTCGTCGGAGGTGTAGATCAGATAACAATTGGTATGGGTCGCCGGTGGCTTCGTCGGAGTGCGCACCGGAAAGCAAATGTAATTTGGCCGAAACTCGATCCGGCGGACTGGTTCGCGATGGGCATTGGGCATCGCCAAAAACCTCTCGACCAGATTTTCGCTGAGGCCGGCGGACAAGGTTTTCAAGGCATGAAGCACTGGAGGCACGGCCAGTATCTCTGAACGTTCCCAGCACGCGAACGCCGCGCTGGCTTGAATCCACTCACCGCTTTGGAGTTCAGCGTCTTCGCCGATATGCGGGCGCTGTTTCGGAGGACAGTTGACCAGAAAGAACCACGTATCAAATCGTCGCGCGCTGAATGGCGGCGTCACCCAGCGGCCGACGAAGGTGAAATCGTCGGCGTCCAGATGAAGATCATAATGCGTCAGCAGGTCAGGCCATGACATCCGTCCTGACTCAAGGTCGTCAAGCAGGGAGACGCGCTGACCCTGGGTTAACGCCTCTCCACCGCGGGCGACTAACACTTGCGTCTCCTCAAACAACTCGCGCGCAGCGCAACTAATTGCTGTTGCGATCTCGGCGTCATCACAAGTTGAAACAGACACGGAGCCGTCGGCCGGATCAAATTGGCCGCCAGGGAACGCATGAAAACCCCCCAGGAAAGCTAGTTTTTCACTTCGCTTGACCAGGAAAACTTCCGGATCTTGAGGATTAGTTTGGTGACGAAGGAGAACTATGGCAGCGGCGTCTTTGGGAACTGTGGCTCTGGAAGTCTGCATTCAGCAAATAACTTGACGTGAACCGAAGAGCGGGTTTTTCCACTTGGTCCGGACGGGCACACCAACCTACCACGTTGCGTAGCGTTTCGCGGCTGGGCCGCCTTCCGTGCGGAAAGGCTCGGCCTTTCCGAGTCGCCCTTCTCATCCTGAGGCTCTGCCTCCGCGTCGTTCTCCGGAGGCAGAGCCTCTTCGAAAATATAACCTTCCGCTAAGGCATAGCCTTAGCGCACGGAAGGCGGCGAAGCCGCAAATCATAACCCGCAGCCGCAAACGTTGATGTCACACCAGTCGCTACGGCACTACTGTTCACGACCAGCGGAATCGCTCACCATCGCCCGGACCCCAGGGATTGCCGCGCATGTGATATCCACCCTCTTCCCAGAAGCCCGCCTGGTCCTCGGCGAGAAAACGAACTCCCTTGATCCACTTGGCTGACTTCCACGCGTAGAGTTGTGGAATGATCAAGCGAACCGGCCCTCCATGCTCAGGAGGAATCGGCGCACCATCGTGTGACCAGGCGAACAGTGAATCTTCGTTAAGGAAGTATTCGATGGGCACGTTGGTGGTCCAGCCATGGTCGTAGGCCAGAGCCAGGACAAACTTTGCTTCCGGCTTAATGCCGACGATATTCGCTAACTCACGTGTAGGCACGCCACCCCAAACGTTATCAAGACGCGACCAGCGTGTGACGCAGTGAAAGTCGGCATAGACCTTCACGGCGGGAAGTTGCATGAATTCGTCGAGCGACCATTTCTGAGGGTGTTCAACCAATCCGTCCACTTCAAACGACCAGGTCGCGAGATCTATTTCAGGCGTGCCGTGCGCATCGAGCACGGGCCATTTTCGCGTGCGTGATTGTCCCGGAGGAATTCGGTTGGGAAGCTGAGTGTTGGGACTAATGATGTCCGCATCGCCGATCTCTTCTGGTTTACGCGGATCGCCGGGCTGGTATTTCGGATCTTTGAACAGACTTCCTAAGAAACTCATTCGCGGTAGCCTCAGTAGTTCTGGACGTAATACTCAAGAATCAGCGCCCGCGATACCTTGTTGCCACCCTTTTCGGCCGGGACAAAGCGGATTTTCTTTGCGGCTTCGATCGCTTTAACGTCAAGGCTATCGGAAATCCCACTCTTGACTTTGATTTGCACTACCTCGCCCGAACCACAAAATAGCGCGATGAGTTTTATTTTTTGGCCGGCGTGCTCCTGGCGCTCTTTCGCGGTAAACGCAGGCTCGGGCTTCTCAAGGATCTTGGTTTGTCTATCAAGCTCCTTGCCCCGGTAAACTGGATAGTCACACTCTTGGGCAACGGGATCCTGAGGATCTTGTTCCGGCAGTTGGGCCAATAGTCCTGGGCCAGGAAACAAGGCGATTGCGAAAAGGGCGAGGACGAACAATAAACTTCTCATCACGGCTTCCTTGTTGTTCCTACTTCTTCACACTCCGCTCCGCCAGTTTCATTAACTCTTCCGGCATCCACTTGCCGACAGCTTTTTTCGTTGGTTCTTCGATGCCACGAGTGCGGTCGTGCCAGTCGTCTCTATCGCCCTCAGGCCCGCGCTGGCTCTCATAGTTCTCAGTTTGTTCGAGGCTCAAAATAATTCCGTCGGCGATTTCTTTCCAGTCCTGGAACTGAATACCACGTCTCACAATCGGCAATCCGGCGGTCCAGTCTTCTTCTGGGGCGCGGGCATCCTGTTCGGGAATGGTCAGATTGTGAAGGGATGGAAACGGAGTACCGACAAACTCTTTTACGAGCAAATCTTTGATCTCTTTATACGACGCTGCTGGCCTCTCACGCCTGAGCGTCTGGGCGCGGCGAAATAGATCGGACACGCTGGTTGTTGCTTGGGCCATCGGAATCTTGAAAGCCTCTTGGTTAATTGTTTGTTGCTACCCCAATACATTACATGGGCGCAGGGTTAGTTTACAACCCGAACCCAAATGGCTGTAACGTAAACTGTTAGTTTGCGATCTTTGGTTGGCATCCAAGCCGGCCACCTCCGCGCCCTACGCAAACTAACAGTTTACGTTACAAAATAGACCACGATTGAAATCACGGCAGAATAAAGTAAACTGCCCGCACGATGTCAGAGTTAATTGTTTCCGCCAATCCTGATCAACCTACGGAGCCCGCCAAGCCCGGCTGTTACCTTTGTGGCCGCATAAATGAGCAGCGCATTCCACTGGGCGATATTCCGCTTGAACTCAAGTCTCTGGTAAAGGGGAATGTGGCGGCGGCGGGTGAGACAAACGAAATCTGTGTGAATTGTTTAGAACTCTTCAGCCGAGCCAAGGCACAGATCGATTCTCACCACATTGTTTTTGAACAGACCGATTATGTCTTGCCCACGCCGCTGCGGATGAACGCAGATGAACGATTTACCGGACGCGGCATAACCATCGCTTTTCTCGATTCCGGCTTTTATGCTCACGACGATCTAACCAAACCCGAAAATCGGATCGTGGCATATCACAGCATCTTCGACGCTGAGGATGACCGTACCTCGCTCGAGACAACCGACGTCGCCAGTTGGCACGGGATGATGACGTCTGTCGTCGCCGCGGGAAATGGCTACTTGTCGGATCAGTTCTATCGTGGGATCGCACCCGACGCCAAAGTTGTCCTGGTAAAAATAGGTCGCACCGGACACATCCCGGATGAACACATCCAACGCGGGCTCGAGTGGGTCATGGAAAATCAAGAGAAACACGGTATTCGCGTCGTGAACATTTCGGCCGGGGGCGACGAGGAACTGTCATACCTGGATAGCTCGTTATGCCAAACCGTCGAACGCGCGGTCAGGGAAGGGTTGGTAGTGGTGTGTGCGGTGGGTAATGCCGGGATGGCCCCGGGCCACTTGGTGTTGCCTCCGGCCAGTTCACCCTCAACCATTTCGGTGGGCGGGCTTGACGATCAAAACTCGCTCGATCGAGCCAAACGAGGTATGTATCGTTCGTCGTATGGTCCAACTATTGATGGTTTACAGAAACCCGAAATCATCGCTCCTGGCATTTGGGTAGCGGCGCCGATTCTGCCCTTCACGCCAACAGCCGACCAGGCCCAGCTCTGCTCGGAACTCGACGCGGGAGCAGACGCCGAGTTGCGGGGAATCATTGAGTCGTATGAGGGGGTCGATAAAGACTTTGACGAAGCCCGCGACTTGCCGGTTCCGTTGCTGCGGCAACTGATTACGATCAAGCTGCGTGAAGGCAACGTAATCAGTCAGCATTACAAGTATGTCGACGGGACATCCTTCGCCGCGCCGATCGTGGCGTCAATTGCCGCTTGCATGCTTGAAGCTAATCCGGCTCTGACTCCGCAAAAAGTCAAACGCATTTTGATCGACACGGCTGAGCGAGTGACCGGGATCGAAGTCGAACGACAGGGGTGGGGAGTTGTGGTTCCGCGGCGAGCAGTGGAAGTTGCACGCAATGGCAATTACTGAGACTGTCAGTGATCGCCGTACAGTTCGCGGCAGAGTGGAAAGATTCTTCAGTACAACTCTTCGCGAGATCTTGGCGCACTCTGCGCTCTTTGCGGTTAATGCTTTCAGGATAATTACCGCAAAGTACGCTAAGAACCGCAAAGTTCGCAAAGACATTCTCTGATTAAGACCGCACACGCGCATGCTCGCGGTAGACACCCGGCTCACCCGTATGCAACAATTCCTTAAAACCAAGACGACAAGTTAAGAAGTTTCGAGAGGAGAATTACCGTACAAATGTCTGAAATTGAAAGCGCGCAAACTGAAGGTGCGGCCAACCCAAGTGAAAATGTGGCGGCAGAGGCCCCGGCGGAAGAAATCTCATACCACGCGGTTGAGAAAGATGGAGTAGTAACAGCGATTTGGGAAATGCAGGGCCGCAAACATGTGAGGACCATAGATCCGAGATCACGACAGGGTCAGGATATTCTTCGCCTTTACACGACCGAGCATCACGATGAAGTTCCCGCCCCTGAAGCTAGCGAAGCAGCGTCCTCCTGAATCACCCAGCAAACGCACAGCTTCGGACAAAGGCGAACGTCCTTCGCAACAACTCTTCACGAACCCAATCATGCTGGCGCACCGGCGACTACCGCTGTACCTGAATCGAGTGATTGCGGCGGCAGGTGCGAAACTCTCAGTTTGTCGCGATCGCACTGAGAAGTCCTCACCGAGCCTGGCAACAAGCTCAACATGTGCGTCGCACATTCTCTATAGGGTCTGAGGAATCATCCCATTGAACAGTGGGTGGTTTCTCCATTGCTTTGGATTGGAATCCAATTATTTGGACAGGAAGCTGCCCTTCATCCCACCTGACTACCAGAGATGTGTGGTCGTCTCTCCTTAAACCGCACAACACTAGTGCATTGGGCCATCGGCGCAAACTCCAACGTTTCTGGAATATTGATTGCTTGCCCACAACCAAGCTTCCACCTCGAACAAGCAGGGTCATCGTTTTCCATACGGGTTTATCGTCCTTATTTTTAGGTAAGCAACCCCAAACCGTCCCAAACCGGTTTACCAAAGGAGACAACGCATGATCAAAGCATTTCGTTATCTGATGATGGCCTCGGCGATTCTATTGTGCCTGTCCATTTCTGCTCTGGCGCAGACTACAGGTTCTATCTCGGGCATCGTTAAGGATGAGAAGGGAGGAATCCTCCCCAAAGCGACACTCACCCTGAGGGAAGTAACCACCAACAGTTCCCGCACGACTGCAACCGATGATGAGGGCCGGTATCGGTTCAACAATCTTCCAGTTGGTGATTACGAAGTCAGCGTTGAAGCAGCGGGCTTTGGCAAGTACGTTCAATCGGGGATCACTCTTGCCTTGAACCAGGATGCTGTCATTGACGCCGCCTTGCAGCCAGGCAGCGTGCAGGCGAGTGTCAACGTGGTGGAGAATGCGGCGCTCATCAATACGAGCAACGCCGAAGTCAGCGTCCAATTTGACAGCCGCCGGGTTTCCGAACTGCCGCTAGCGACTAATAGAAATGTTTTCAACGTGGCGCTGGGAGCGCCGGGCGTCAGCCAACTCGGATCAGGCCAGGCCGCGTTCTCACAGGGCGTCCAGTATTCGGCTAACGGTGGGCGAACGCGTTCGAACAACTTCATGATTGATGGCCAGGACATCAATGACCCCAGCGTTTCAGGGGGCCAACAAGCCATCAACAATCCGGACATCGTTCAGGAAGTGCGCCTGATCACCAACCAGTTCCTCGCCGAGTATGGCCGCAACGCCGGCTCGGTACTGAACATCGTCACCAAGGCGGGAACCAACGATTACCATGGAACAGTCTTCATGTTCCATAACGACAACAATCTGAACGCCTGCAACAACCTCAACAAGACCGGCGGCTTCTGCAAGCAGAACGCGACCGATCCTTCCTTACGTAAGGCACCGTTCCGGATCGAGAACCAAATTGGCTTTACCATCGGCGGCCCCTTGCATCTGCCGCGCTTTGGTGAGGGTGGCCGTTCGATCTATAGCGGGAAAGACCGCACCTTCTTCTTCGGTTCTTATCAGCGTTGGAGCGACCGTCAGCTAGGGTCGGGCTTTACACTGGTCGGTGCACCGACCGAGGCCGGACGCCAGGTACTCCAGAATGCGGCCGGCAACCGTGCGCAGGTCCAGGCACTCCTTAAGTATTTGCCCGCGGCCCAAACGGGAGGCGGTCCCACTCGCTCCTTTGTTCTGAATGGACAGACCTTTATTGTGCCGACGGGTAGCATCACCGGTTCTGCCTCCTCCTTTTTTGACGACCATCAAGCGTCACTACGCGTTGACCACCGAATTAATCAGTCGAACACTTTGAACACTCGTTACCTGTACGACGATGGCGACTCTGGAGGTACCGGACAGGTGACTCCTGCGGGTAACACTTCCCGGGCCGTCAGCCGCTCACAGGCCATGAACGTCACCTTGACCAGCGTCATCTCTTCAAACCTGGTCAATGAGGTGCGTGGGGCATTCTCACGCTATGCGAGCGTCTCAGCTTCGGACGATCCTAGTTCCGAGTTGATCCCATCCATCGAGATCACCGAACTGGGAATGTCCGGGTTCAATGCCGCCAATAACCGGACGGCCATCGGCCTGGCAGTTAACCTGCCGCAGTTTCGTACCAACAACACCTTCCAGATCCAGGACAACCTGGCTTGGACGCATGGGTCCCACTCGACCAAGTTTGGCGTCGACATTAGACGCGTGCAGGTCAAGAGTTTCTTCGTACCTACCATCCGCGGAAGGCTTGCGTACTCGACTCTCCAGAGATTTATCGATGACAACGCCGATCTGGCATCCACGGTCAACCGTCCACTTCCGGGTGGTCAGGAGATTCAGTATTACTACTGGTGGGACCAGTATTTTTATGCTCAGGATGCCTGGAAAATCCGTCCCAACTTCACGCTGACTTACGGTCTGCGTTACGAGCTGCCGGGCAATAACTTCGACGACCTGGTTCCAGTCAACGACCGGATCGTCGCGGCTAACGGTGGCAACGAAAGCTTCCGCTTCACTCCCGTTCCCAGTGCCGACACGGACAATTTCCAACCCCGCATCGGCTTCAACTGGAATCCGCGCACGAGCAGCGATGGCCCCATCGGTTGGGTAACGGGCGGTGATAAGATGGTCATTCGTGGCGGCTATGCCCGCACTCACGATAGCAGTTTCATCAATATCAATCTGAACATCGCCAGCGCATTCCCGTTTATCGCGGCCATTAACCTGCCCGCTGCCGGCGCCTTCGCCGCCATCCCGAACGCTCAACCCGCAGGTCTGAATCCGGCCAACTTCGCCCGTACTATCGTCGCCGAAGACTTCCGCTCGCCGGTCTACGACCAGCTGAGCCTGGAAGTGCAGCGCGAACTTTCGAACGACCTCGTTCTTCGCGTCGGTTACGTAGGCACGAAGGGACGCGATCTGTTCGCCAGCCTCGATGGCAACCCACGACTGCCAACGAACAATGTGTTCATATCGAGTGCCGCTCCCGGCAGTGTGAATAACCCATGCCGAGTCACCGTAACCAGCACAGCGAACTGCACCCTGGGTGTGATTCGCCTGCGCGCCAACGCCGCCGAGTCTGACTACCACTCAATGCAGGTGAGCTTCGACAAACGTTTTTCGCGCGGCTTCAGCGCGGGCCTCCATTACACGTGGAGTTCCTTCATGGACACCGCCTCGGAAATCTTCAACCCGTCGGGTGGTGAGGTGGCAACCGCGCAGGACCCCCGCAACCTACCGGGAGAGAAGGCGCGCTCGTCCTATGACCGGCCACACCGCCTCTCCGGCAACTTCGTTTATGAACTTCCATGGTTCAAAGAACAACGAGGCGTTGTGGGCCACGTGCTCGGCGGCTGGCAGTTTAATGGATTCGTCACTTTCCAAAGCGGCGCACCCTTTACGCCGTTGAACGGCGCCGATCCAACCGGAGCTTTGAACGGTATTGACGGTCTGGTCGGCAACGCCATCCGCGCGAACCTGACGGCCCCGCTCCCGACGACGAATACCGAGGAACTATTTAACCTCCTTAAGGTCCAGGGACAGTCGTTCTTCCGGACTCTGCAATGCAACGGTTCGCTCACCGCTGCGGCTACGACCTGCGAACGCTTTGGCAGCGCCGGTCGTAATATCCTGCGCGCAGACGGTATCGGTAATCTCGACTTTGGGATTATCAAGAACACCCGCATCGGCGAGAACGTGCGCGCGCAGTTCCGGGCTGACATGTTCAACGCCACGAACACTCGCAACTTCGGAATCCCGACAGCCGCGGTGAACTCCGGGGCCTTTCTCAACCAGTGGACGACGAACGGCGGCAACCGCCGCATCATCCTCGGCGCACGACTGGTCTTCTAAGGGCTCGTCTCAAGGCGTCGCGCTCTCGATATCGGAAGCGCGACGCCGACGAACTGGGCACTATCTCGGGGCTGAAGAGTAGCGTCTTCAGCCTTTTTTCTCGTTGGCGAAACGCAGCCTCAAGAACTTGAGCCCGTTTTTGTGGATAATCCGCAGAAAAGACATCTCTGCACATTTCCTGGTTGACTCGGCACCTCTGATGAGTTTATGGATCTTCATCTTCACAATTAGTCTGCGCAAACTTGCGGCGACGAACGTCGCCTCTGGGCTTTCGCCCAATTAATCGCAGACAGTCAGGATTTAGATATGAAGAGACGTCTGATGCTTTTTTGTTTGACCTTGTGGTTGGCAGTTGCAGCCCAGGCTCAGTCGGCCCCGCCGCCTATTTCGGAACCCACCGATGCGGTAGTGGTGAAGCACAGTTGGTCCAAGGAGCGGATTAACTGGGAGGGCGATCCCTTCGGCGGCCCGGTCGAAACTTTCGATGACCTTCGGCGGCGGATGGCGGACCAGCGGCGCGTTGATAGAGCGAGGGGAACTGGCAACGTTGGCGAGGCCAGCAAGGTCGAGCGTGAGATGCGCGCTGAGCAGGTCATCAAAGCACGTCCCCCGGCGCCTCCCCGCTATGGTTTTCTCTATCGGGTGTCGGTAAAAAATATGGGAGCGAAAACTATAAAGCTAGTAGATTGGGACTACGTTTTCTTCGATGGTGCTACGCAGAGTGAGTCCGGACGGTTGGAGTTTACCAGTGAGGAGAAGATCGGTCCCGGCAAGAATAAGGAACTGAACGCGATGTCGCGAAAGCCACCCGCGCCAACTGTCAGCATCTACGAACTGAACAAGAATGAGCGACAAGGACTTGACGGACAGGTGGTCCTGATACGAATCGAATACACCGACGGCACAGTTTGGCAGCGTCCCTAAACAGCGACCATAAAGCATTGTGATCATACGACCAGCAGAAAAAGAGGAATCCGCCAGGCTGTCGGAGATCGCCCATGACGCCAAGCGTTATTGGGGTTATCCGGAACACTGGATCAAACACTGGCAGGATGACCTAACCATCTCGACCGAATACCTGGTCACCAATCCGGTTTTCGTCGCTGATAAAGATGATCAGATTCTTGGTTTTTACGGTTTGATAATCCGGCCGGAGAAAGCCGAGCTGGATCACCTGTGGGTGGCCCCGGAACACATAGGGTCGGGTGTAGGGAAACAGCTGTTTCTCCACGCGATGCAAAGCGCAGCGCGGCGAAGTGTGTCCGCAATGGAGATCCTGGCCGACCCGAATGCCGAAGGTTTTTACCGAAAAATGGGAGCCGATCGAATCGGCGAAACGGTTACTGAAATCGACGGTGAACCCCGCACACTACCCCTCCTGACAATTGAGCCCGGCGCTCCTAAATCTTCCTAGCCTTGAAACAGAGCGCCAACGCGCATCAATCGAATTAGTTCGTGGCTCGAGGCTGTAAATTATGCAGCTTGGCGCTAACCCGAGAGTGTGCACGAAGCCGCTAACCGGAAAGTGCGCGGCGATGCCTGGCTGACCTGAGGCTCTCGACTCACGCGGCTTCGCCGCCTTCCGTGCGGTAAGGCTATCGCCTTACCGAGAGCTAACTTCTCGAAAGAGGCTCTGCCTCCGCGTCACGCTTCGGAGGCAGAGCTTCGTAGGAAAACGGAGCCTCGGAAAGGCAGAAGCCTTGCCGCCCGGACTGCGGCCAAGCCGCCAACCGCACCGATCGCAGCGCAGATCCTTGGCTGATACGTGGCCTTACGCTTGCCGGGCCGGCTCAGCTGACAGCGATTCACCGGGCGTTGGCGGCGGTTCAACCTGCGGCGGTGGATCACTGCGTGGCGCAGGCTCGGAGCGCACCGGTTCAGAAGGTGGCGGCGGATCATTGCGCGGAGTTGGATCGTCACGCGGGGGCGGATCGTTACGCGGCGCCGGCTCACTTCGCGTTGGCGGATCGTTGCGTGGTGCCGGCTCACTGCGCGCTGGTGGTTCAGAGCGCGTCGGTGGTTCAGATCGTGACGGCTGAGCGGGAGCGGTCGTTGGCTCATCTCGGCGTTCTGGCGGTGCCTGACGCGGTGCTGAATCATAGTGCTGCGCCGGTTCACTGCGCGCTGGTGGTTCAGAGCGCGTTGGTCGTTCAGATCGTGACGGTTGTGCGGGAGCGGCCGTTGGCTCACCTCGGCGTTCTGATGGTGCTTGACGCGGCGAGTCTACGTTTCGTTCGCGTCGCTCGGGACGTTCCTCGCGATCTCCGCGCGAAGGCCGGTGATCAGGCTCAGATCTGGCTGGACGATCAGTCGAACGTCGTTCTTCGTTTGATGGAATATTCACCGGAGCATCCGCAGGCGCCGCCTGAGGTAGCGCCGGTTGGGTTGACGGCGGAGCCCCCGGCCGCCGATCTTCACGACTGGGCCGTGCAGTGCGGTCTTCTCGCTCCGGGCTTCGATTGCCACCGCGATCGTCTCTCGCCTCTCGAGGACCGCGATCACCAGTATCACTATCATTACGAGGGCTACCTTCCCGATTACCTTCACGATCGCTTCCGCGGTTGGCTCGAGTGGGGCGCTCGACCGCACCAGTAGGTCGGGTCTCAACTCCTCCGGCGCCGCCAGTTGGAACTGGAACATCCTGTCGACGTGCCTCGCGTCCATTCCAAACCCGAGAGCGGCGCAATTCTCTATCAAGCGGCAGGCCCGGGTTCCGCTCAGCTGCGCCAGTTCGTCGCTGCGGCACGGCAGGATCGGGAACTGAGCCATCCCTTCGCGTCCAGGTGCGACGGTCCGGACGATTCCCATCGCCGCCGTTGGCTACGTTGCCTCCGTTTGCCGCGCGGTTGGGGTTGCGTGCAGGCCTGCCTGGACCATCGGGCCGAGGTTCGGCGTTGACCACCCGACGCGCCTCGCGCTCATCGGAGCGCCGTGGTCGAGGATTACGCCCGCCAAAGTCGCGGGCGGGAATGGAGGTAACTCCACCCCAGTGGCCGGGACGTCGACGGCGATCGTCTCGATCATCGTGACCCCGTCGGTTACGTCGATCGTCATGGTCTCCGCGGCGGTAATTACGCGAGCGCGGATCGCGATGATGATAGGAAAGTGGGTACCAGCAAATCTGACTACCAAAAGACACATCGACAACGAAAGCCACTAACGCCGGACGCCACCAGCTTCGCTTCCGATAGAATTGGCTACGCGGGCACCAGGCCCAGGCGTTGTTGTAGTAGACCCAACGGCCGAAGTGGTATGGAGCCCAGCCCCACGGCTCATTGCCTATCCAGGTCCAGCCGTAAGGATTGACCCACGCCCATTGGCCATAACGGTAGGGCGCCCAGTCGGTATAGCTGCTGAGCACGGATGCGTGCGGGCGCCAGATCCAGCCGTAATCAGTGGTGAAAGTCCACGCGCCAAAAGTATCCAGGTCTTCAGCGCCCCAGACGTCGTTGTCATAATACTGAGTGTCGTAACGGGAGCGTTGGGCCAGGTAGCGTTCGCGGTCATCAAGCCAATCGTCCCATAAGTCCCGAGCGGCTGTGAGCATCTCCCATTCGCCGGCATCCGGGCCATCGATAATCAGGTCGGCCGCGCGCCCATCGCGCAACGCGAAACCGGAAGTCTCGGAATAGATGCGCGCGCGCCCACCATCGCGCGCAGTTAGCCGGACCCGTCCGTCTCTTCCCACATCGATGCGATAGAGTCCGCTTTTTTCCGCCGCCAGCGTTGTTTTTGGGGCATCAACTTCGAAGTACTCTTTGTCCGCGGCAAACTTTGCTAGTCGAATCGATGCGGTTCCTTCAACTACGCTTAAGGCCACGCCTTCATCACGCAGCGTGTTGATTCTCAGAATGGAGTTTGCTCCGAGACGGACGAAGTTGCGGGCACTGATTTGAATTTCAACCCGTGCCTGGCTTCCGGTTGAGATGGTGTCCCCTTCAACGAGCGGTGAATTCAGCTGGGCGGATTCCCATTCCGTGCTGTCCTTGCGCTGCAGACTCACTTCGCCGGTGATCAAGCTAATTCGGATCACTCTCACCTTCACATCGTAATCTTCAGTCTCGTCTGCCTCCTCATCCGCGGCGCGGGCGATAGTCGTCAGGCAAGTTAGAAGTGTTAGCACTAGCAGGAAGACGGTCGAATAGACGGGTCGGGTAGAACACATGGGTCCGCTCCTTGTTGATAAGACTGTATTGAAGTGTTGTCCGTCAGACGCGCATGGAGGCGAGCATGAAACGCGTGCGCGTCGGCGAAAAGCTAAGCGTCATCGGATGGCAGTTATTGCCTACCTAAGTTTTTAATAGCGGCTTAACTTGCTGACTGCGGCAGGGCAATGTCTGTGCCTGTAGAGTTCTTCACCGGATTACCTGAGGGATTTGCGAGAATCTCTCTCCGATTTGATAGTCATTTGAATGCGCTTGAGGTTAGCTTGAGAACTCTCAAGTCGAGATGGTGCGAGCTCAATACTATATCGTGTGGGTCCTAGGTAGGATTGCGTCTATCGAGAAGATCTCTTGCAGGATTGGGTCGTGAGTAGCTCGCTCAAATAGGCGGTAATTATACGTTCGTTTAGAGGTGGGCACCGCCCACCGGCACGACGTGGATGAAACGAACCGGCTAGACTACTTGTCGCGTAAGACTTGATGTAAGTGAGTTAAGTTTTTGGGTCGGCCGTAAACAGAGAGTTAGCCGAGGTGCGGTGCGGTGATAGCCTTTGCGGCTCTGCCGCCTTCCGTGCGGAAAGGCTCGGCCTTTCCGATAGCGGTTTCATTCTTTGAGGCTGCGCCTCTGATGTCGCCCGGAGGCATAGCCTCAAAATAAATAGAGCTGCCGGTGAGGCGGAGCCTCACCGCACGGAAGGCGGCCAAGCCGCAGAGCCAAGCTTAGAGACAAAGATTCCTGTTGTTCTATTTCCGATCCGTATTTATCCGCGTGAATCCG